>JASLHV010000181.1 GCA_030153205.1 Roseiarcus sp.
CGCTTCGCGCCGAGAGTCTCTCATGCCGCTCAAACTCGTCATCGCCAACAAGGCCTATTCTTCTTGGTCGTTGCGGCCCTGGATCCTGCTCGCCCATTTCAAAATTCCGTTCGAGGAAGTGACGATCCCGCTCGACGCGCCCGAGACGCGCAAGCAAATCCTCAAATTCTCGCCGAACGCCAAATGCCCATCGCTGCACGACGGTTTGATTTCAGTCTGGGAATCGATCGCCATCATCGATTACGTCGCCGAGAAATATCCGGACAAGGCGATTTGGCCGAAGCCCAGGGCGGCGCGGGCGCTGGCGCGTTCACTCTCCGCGGAAATGCATGCCGGCTTCCAGGCCCTCCGCAATCATTGCCCGACCAACTTCCGCCGTCCCGTCAAAAAGCGCGAATTGACGAGCGAGGTCGAGGCCGATGTCGCGCGTATCGAAGCGGCCTGGGCCGCCGCGCGACAGGCGCATGGCAAGGCGGGACCCTTCCTCTTCGGCCGCTTCACCGGGGCCGACGCCATGTTCGCGCCCGTCGTCAATCGCTTCCATACTTACGACGTCCCTGTGAAAAAACAGACACGCGACTACATGGACGCCATTATGGGACTTCCCGCCTGGAAGGCCTGGATCAAGGACGCCGAAGCCGAGCCATGGCGGATCGAACGTTACGACAACATCTGAACGCGCCCCTCGAGCGCCTGGTCGACGCCGTCAACGCTAGGCTGGCGGACAAGCGCGCGCGTCCGCGCATGATGCGCATCGGCGATCGCCGCTTCATCACGCAGGGCCTGGAGACCAACCTCTGGACCGACTTCTACTTCAACGCGATGACGGTGACCTGGCCGAGGCTCTTCGCCTGGCTGGCCGCCGTCTTCATCCTTTTGAACCTGCTTTTCGCGACGGTTTATTCGCTCGGCGAAGCGCCGGTCGCCAACGCCAGGCCGGGAAGTTTCTCCGACCTCTTTTTCTTCAGCGTCGAGACGACGTCCACGGTCGGCTACGGCGACATGCATCCCCAGACGATCTACGGCCATCTTGTCGCGACGGTCGAGAATTTCGTCGGCATGGTCTCGCTCGCCGTCATGACCGGCCTCGTCTTCGCGCGTTTCTCGCGGCCCCGGGCGCGGCTGATCTTTGCGGAAAGTCCGGTGATCACGCGCCACAACGGCATGCTGACAATGATGTTTCGCATGGCCAACGCCCGCAACAATTTCATCACCGACGCCAGCGCCAAGCTTTGGGTCATCCGCGGCGAGAAATCGACTGAAGGACGCAGCTTCACCCGCTTTCAGCCGTTGCGTCTCGAGCGCAATGAAAACCCGGTCTTTGCGCTGAGCTGGACGTTGTTGCACGTCATCGACGAAGACAGTCCGCTCTACGGCATGACAGCCGCCGATATCGAGGCGAGCGACATGAATTTCGTCGTCACGATCAATGGTCTCGACGAGACTTCCGCGCAACTCGTCCACGCCCGCCAGCCCTATCCGGCGCAAAGCGTGAGGATGGGACATGAGTTTGTCGATGTGGTCACAGTCGGCGAAGACGGCATTCGGCGTATCGACTATGCGAAGATTCACGATACCCGGCCAACGCCGATTTAGTCTGTACGGGATTTGCAATGATCTTGGACCGGCGAACTCTGTTGGCGGCGAGCGTGAGTCTTGTCACGCTGTCCAGCCTCACGCCAGCGCCAGCCGCCGCCAAATACAAAGCACTGGCCTTCGACGCCTTTCCGATTTTCGATCCACGGCCGGTGGCGACACTTTGCGAAACGGAATTTCCCGGACGCGGCGGCGAGCTGATCAACCTCTGGCGTACGCGCCAATTCGAATACGCCTGGCTCCGGACCTTATCCGGTCGATACGCGGATTTCGCGGTGGTGACGGACGCGTCCCTCGTTTTCGCCGCAAAGGCGCTGAAGCTCGACTTGACCCCTGAAAAGCGCCAACGCCTGTTACAAGCCCATTTCGAATTGCAGCCATGGCCCGATGCAAAACCCGCGCTCGCCAAGCTCAAGGACATGGGGCTGCGCCTCGCTTTTCTCTCCAATTTCTCGCCTGATATGCTCGCAGGCTGTATCAAGGCGTCGGGCCTCGAAAGCATCTTCGACAAGGTGTTAAGTACGGACTCGGCGAAAACCTACAAGCCGGATGTCCGCGCTTATCAACTCGGCGTCGACGCCTTCGACTTGCCGCGCGAGGATATTCTCTTCGTCGCCTTCGCCGGCTGGGACGCCGCCGGCGCCAAGTCCTTCGGCTACCCTACCTTCTGGGTTAATCGGCTGGGCCTGCCGCCAGAGGAGCTTGGCGCACCGCCGGATGGCGCGGGTCCGGGCTTGGCCGACCTGTTAGCCTTCATCGCCTGACATTATGGTGCGGCCGCCCACCGCGCAGCGTCGTCTTGCCCTCCGTCAGCGAAGCGCGTTATGTCACGTGCCGCCGTGCGGCGGCTGCGAGGGGGCGGCGATTACCTCGAACGGATATATTGAAGATACATTGAGGGGACTAAGATTTGAGCATCGAACCATTTTCTACGCCAGGCCGCTTCTGGCGCGGCAATCTTCATACGCATTCAACCTTGTCCGACGGGCTTTTGACGCCCGAGCAAGTCGTCGACGCCTACAAGGACGCGGGCTACGATTTCCTTCAAATCTCTGATCATTTCATGGAATGTTACAAGTGGCCGATCGCCGATACGCGGCGCTGGCGTTCGAACAATTTTACGACCTTGATCGGCGCGGAGCTCCATGCGCCGTCCACCAGCGTCGGAGAACTCTGGCACATCCTCGCCGCGGGCCTACCGCTCGATTTCGCGTCGCCTTCGCCAAACGAAACCGGCCCCGAGCTCGCTGCGCGAGCGCGCGCCCAAGGCGCTTTCGTCGCGATCGCGCATCCTGCTTGGTCGCGACTGACGATTGAGGACGGACGTGCGCTGAAAGACGCACATGCGGTCGAAGTCTATAATCATAGCAACGGACTCGAAACCGATCGCGGCGAGGGCTTCTACCTCTTGGATCAACTTTTGAACGATGGTCGCAAGCTGACGGCCATCGCTGCCGATGACGCTCATTTTCGCCATGGCGATTTCGATGCTTTCGGCGGCTTTATCGAGGTCAAAGCGGAAAGCTGCGAGCCACAGTCGCTGCTGCAAGCCCTCAAAGATGGTCAGTTCTATTCGAGCCAAGGGCCGCGTATCCATGACGTCTCGCTCAATGCGCGCGAGGCGAGCGTATCTTGTTCTCCGGTACATTCCATCAGCCTGGTGACCGGCGTATCGCGCGCAATTTTCAAAATCGGACGCCAGATCACCGGCGCGACTTTCGACTTGTCTCACCTTGGCAAGGACAATCGCGCCAAAAATGCTCCGGCGGCCTGGCTCCGCGTCATAATAAAGGACGCCGCGGGACGCCGCGCCTGGACAAACCCGATTTGGGTTGACGAGCCGGGCTAAGCCGCCCCCGGTTGGGAAGCTTCGACAATGCCTTTCTCGATAAGCCAGGCGACGGATTCGCGCACGGCCTCGATCGAACCGTAGCGTGGCCGATAGCCGAGCATTCTCTCCGCCTTGGCGATGCTGCAATTCGGACTATGCGCGATATGGTCGTACGTCTGTTGCGCCTCTAAAGTCGAGTGTTCGCTTTTCCACTGCCCCCAAGGCAGGTACTTAATACGGGCTTCGCGGCCGAACCATTCCGCCATTGCTTCGGCATAACCGCGCAGCGACACGGCGGCAGGCGAGACGGCGTGAAACGCCTCGCCCACCGAAAGCGCCCAATTGGCGATCGCGCCCATGAAGACCTGAGCGACATCGTCCGCATGGACATGATGAACCGTCTCCAAGCCGAAATTCGGCAAAAGAATTTCTTCGCCCTTGCCGATCTTCGCAAAGACGTTCGGATTGAAATGTCCCTCGGGATTGAGCGGCGCCCAGCCGGGACCGACGATATGCCCCGGATGAATGATCGTTGCAGGAAAGGAGTCCCTTCGCGCCGCGTCGAGGAGAAAGGCCTCGATCGCCGCTTTCTGAACGCCATAGTCGCCAAAAGGCCGGCGGGGCTGCATTTCGCTGGTCGGAACTTCGACGCTTGGGCCATGAACCCAGATCGTGCCCGTATGTAGAAAATGTCGAACCTTGCCGCGTAAGGCCTCGACAAGATGTCGCGCGCTCGCCTCGGTGAAGCAGATCATGTCGATGACGATGTCCGGCTTCAGCTCGAGAATTCTTCGACCAAACGCCCCGGCCTTTTCTTCCGCGTCGCGATCGAGCGCAACCTTCTCAACGAAATTCCAGGCGCCATGCGGCCGATAGGCTGCACGCGCGCCGCGACTGACGTTGGTCACTTCGAAGCCGGCGGCGACAAGGCGCGGGACGAGGTAAGTGCCGATATGGCCGCTTCCTCCAATCACGATGACGCGGGACAAACAGTCCTCCCGATGGCGGCGATAGCGATATTCAAACTCACTTGCCTCAGATCATCAATAGCCGGACAAACGATGGCCTCGGTCTCTGTCATCTGGCTGTCATCGTCGTGTGCAAAGTCAGATTTGTTATCTCGCTATTTATTTCAGGCCGAAATTATTATGACGATCGACGTACAACGCAGCGCCATGCGGAAGATCTGGCGTCGTCTGATCATCTACCTGGCTCTTCTCTATTTCGCTGCATTTATCGACCGCACGGGCGTAAGCTTCGCGGCAAGCCAGATGCAGCGCGACATCGGCCTGACCGCCTACGAATACGGCTTCGGCGCCGGCATCTTCTTTCTTAGCTATTGCATGCTCGAAGTGCCAAGCAATGTCCTCATGGATAAGTTCGGCGCGCGACTGTGGATCGCCCGCATCATGATCTCCTGGGGTCTGATCGCCGGAGCTATGGTGTTTACGTACAACGCGACGAGCTTCTATTTCTTTCGCTTCCTGCTCGGCGCAGCCGAAGCCGGCTTTTTCCCCGGTGTGATTTACTACCTCACATATTGGCTGCCGGCGCGCGAGCGCGGCCGGATGATCGGCCTGTTCATGACAGCTATTCCCATCTCGACGGCGATCGGCGGCCCGATGGCCTCGGCTATTCTGCAACTGGATGGCGTCCGCGGCCTGGCCGGCTGGCAATGGCTATTCCTGCTGGAGACCATTCCCTCGCTGGTGCTTGGCGTCGTCACGTGGCTGTGGCTGCGTGATCGCCCAACGCAGGTCGGTTGGCTCACCGCGGAAGAAAAGGCCTGGCTCGAGAACACCCTGGACGCCGAAGCGGCGTATCGCGGCGGCAAACATCAAATCCATGGCCTGCGAGCGTTGGCCAACCCACGTGTCTTAGCGCTCGGCCTTTGTTACTTCGGTGTGCAAATCGGCCAGTATGGCGCGATCTTTTGGGTCCCACAGATCTTTAAGAATGCCGGCGTTCCCGAGGCGGCGGTGGGCTATGTGGTCGCGATTCCCTACGCTATCGCCGCATTGGGCATGGTGTGGTGGGGCCGCCACTCCGATTTCGCCAAAGAGCGCATTGGGCACATCGCCATCGGATCAGTGGTCGGTTTTGCCGGTCTGGCGGTGAGCGCTTACTTTCCGTCCTCGCCCCTTATTTCGATCGTCGCGATCACCTTCGGGGTCGTCGGTACGCTATCTATCGTGCCGATCTTCTGGACGCTTCCCTCGGCGTTCCTGTCTGGCGCCGCGGCGGCGGGCGGCTTGGCTTTCATCAATGCTTTCGGCGCCCTCGGCGCCTTTGTCGGGCCTTACGCGATTGGCTGGATCAAGCAATCGACCGGCAGCTTCACCTATGGATTGATCGCGGTTGGCGCCGGCGTACTCTTCACCGGCGTCATGGCGCTGCTCATCGGCCACGATCGGGCGACCGAGAGCAGCGGCGATGCAGCGCTTGCTAAGCAGGGCAATAGCGCCGGCCAGTTGGCGATGGAGTATTGAACCCCCGCCGTCCGTCACTATGCTGCGCAGCTTTTCGTTCCTCATACGTTTCACAATGGTAGGCCCGAGATGAAATTTGACGTTGAATCGCTTTCCTACCGACCCACGACTGGCGCCAAGCGCGTGCATGATACGCCGCTTGTCGTCGCCACCGAAGAGAGCCTTAAGGGCTATGGCCACTTGGTCTCGCACCCTGACGAACGCCCGATCGAGATTGTACCTTGGCCTGCGACCGGCACGCGGCCTATTGACCCAAACACCGGCGACCAGGGCGGCACCACCGAGGGCGTGTTTGAGTTCACCTGGAACGGAGATGTGCTTTTCGCCCGCAACAATGCGGTAAACGATCAATATCTCTTCGGCTGGAGCACTTGGCCCGAAGAAGCGCTGACCGAGCATCCAAGCGTGCCGCGCGAGCGCGCCTTGATCTGGCGCGCCAATTATCATCCGGATGGCGGGCAACTCTTCTTTCCTACACAAGGCCACAGTTTCGTCGTGCCGCTGGCCTTGCCGGGCGATGACGTGACGCCGGAGAAATTCGTCACGTTTTGGTGCGACGGCAAACACGGGGTCTATATCCATCCCAACGTCTGGCACGGCGCCATTGTGCCGCATGCCGATCGGGCCGAGCTGTTCGACCGCCAGGGCAAAGTGCACGCCAGAGTGTCCGTCAATTTCCCCAAGGAGTTTGACTGCTACATCGGCGCATCGTTGCGCCAGCCCTAGCAATAATCCGCCCGCGATCTAGAATGCCGCCAAAATGTCGCGGGCGGAGGAAACCTTATGACGGCCAGGCTGCGCGTAGGCTTTGTTGGCCTTGGCCGC
>JASLHV010000261.1 GCA_030153205.1 Roseiarcus sp.
TGCCGCGCGGGTGCAGAGCGATATCGCGTTTCGTACCAGCGGGCGGATCGCCAGCCGGCACGCGGAAATCGGCGACCACGTCACGGCCGGCGATGTCCTGGCCGAGCTCGATCCAAAGGACCAACAGACTGCTGTCGACAACGCGCAAGCCGCGTTGGACGCGGCGCGGGCGCAACTGCGCCAGGCTCAGGCGACCTTTGATCGTCAGCAATCCCTGATGACGAGCGGCTACGCCACGCGCGCCGCCTTCGACCAGGCCCAGGAGGCCCAGCGCGCAGCACAGGCCGCTGTCGCGTCGGCGGAAGCCGCCCTTGGAGCCGCGCAAGAGCAATTATCCTATGCGGTGCTGAAAGCCGGCTTGAACGGGATCATCGTCGGGCGCAGCGCGGAAGTCGGGCAGGTCGCGCTGCCGGGCGAGACGATTTTCACCATCGCCGAGGATGGGCCGCGCGATGCTGTTTTTGACGTCCAAGAATCCCTGATCGCCCATCCGCCGAAAACGGCGGGGCGCGCCGAGATCGCTTTGCTTTCCGATTCCAGCGTGAGGGCGGCGGGGCGCGTTCGCGAAGTCTCGCCGACCGTGGATCCGGCCTCGGGCACGGTCCGCGTCAAGATCGCGCTCGAAACCAATCCGCCGCAGATGACGCTCGGCGCTTCCGTCGTCGGTGCGGTGCCTGTGGAGTTCTTGCGTGCTTTCGTTTTGCCCGCAAGCGTTCTCTACGAATGGGGCGGCAAGCCTGCGGTCTGGGTCGTTGACCCCAAGGAAAAGAAAGTCTCCATCAAGCAGGTCGCGGTCGAGGCCTATATCACCGACTCCGTGGTCGTCTCTAGTGGAGTCGACCCTGGCGATCTCATCGTGACCGCGGGCATTCAGGCGCTGCGGCTTGGCGAGGAAGTTGAAGTCGTCGGAGCGGCGCAATGACTCGCCTTGCGCCGAAACGATACTTCCTCTCGATTATCGCCGCGACTCTTCTCGCTGGCTGCGAACGTCATCAAGAGGCGACCGGGCCGGAGCCGGTCAGGCCAGTTTTGACGGCGCCCGTCGTCGTGCGAACGTCGAAATTGTTCGGTCCATTCACAGGCGTGATCGCGCCGCGCTACGCCACCGACCTCGGCTTCCAAATCGGCGGCCGCATTATCGCGCGTGAAGTCTCCGTCGGCGACCAAGTCAAGAAAGGTCAGCGCCTCGCCACGCTCGATGCGACCTTGCCGCAGTACCAACTTGTCTCCGCACAAGCCGATCTCGCTTCCGCTGAAGCGCAATTCGCCAATGCGCAAGCGACCGAGGGACGCCAGCGATCGCTTTTGCAGACCGGCGCTTCGACGCAAGCGCAGATCGATTCCGCCGTCGCGGCTTTGGCGAGCGCCCAGGCTAAGCTCAATCAGGCGAAGTCCGGTCTCGCCGCCGCGCAGAACCAACTCGGCTATACGAATCTCGCCGCGGACTATGATGGCGTGATCACGGGCGTTAACGCCGAAGTCGGTCAAGTCGTCTCCGCCGGTCAGACAGTCGTAATTCTGGCGCGCCCTGACGTACGCGAGGCTTTGTTCGACGTTCCCGATTCTATGATCGACCAGGCGCGGCCAGACGGCGAGTTTGCGATTTCGCTTCTCGCCGATCCGACCGTGACGACGACTGGCAAAGTGCGTGAAATTGCGCCGCTTTCGGATGCGGCCACGCGCACGCGCCGCATCCGCTTGTCGCTCGACAAGCCGCCGAACGCCTTTCGCTTAGGTTCGACAGTCAGCATTTCCTTGAGCGAGCCGACGTCGCCTCAGGTCGTCGTGCCTGCGACCGCGCTTTTCGAGGGGGAAGGCGCAAGCGCGGTATGGATAGCCGATCCGGCCGCCGGCGTCGTTCACAAGGTCGCCGTCAAAGTGGTCGAACGGCAAGGCGATCGCGTCATCGTCGAGGCCAAGCTCACTGGCGGCGAGCGCGTCGTCACTGCCGGCGCTCATAGTTTGAGTGATGGCGAAAGCGTCAAGGTCGAATGAGCCGATGAAGAGCTTCAACCTCTCCCAATGGGCGCTCGATCATCGCTCCTTTGTCTGGTTCATGATGGCGATCGCCTTGGTCGCCGGCGTGTTGTCGTATCGCGCCTTGGGGCGTGAAGAGGATCCGTCCTTTACGATCAAGACCATGGTCATCCAGGCGCAATGGCCGGGGGCGCGGATCGGCGACACGGTCGCCCAGCTCACCGACCGCATCGAAAAGGAGATGACGCAGATCGACGCGATCGACTATACGCGCAGTTACACGATCCCCGGTCAGGCGACGGTCTTCGTCAATCTCAAGGATACGACGCGCGGGCGGGCGGTCAGCGACGCCTTTTACCAGATCCGCAAACATATCAACGATATTCAGTACCAATTCCCATCGGGGACGGTCGGCCCGTTTTTCAATGACGAATTCGGCGACGTCTACGGAAATATCTACGCCTTCACCGCAGACGGCCTCACCATGCGCCAATTGCGCGACTACGTCGAGCAGGTGCGCAGCGAGATACTCTCCGTGCCGAGTATCGGCAAAGTCTCCCTGATCGGCGCGCAGGACGAGGCGATCTATCTCGATTTTTCGGTCCGCAAACTCGCCGGTCTCGGTCTCGACCGCCAACAGGTGATCCAGACCCTGCAAGCGCAAAACGCCATCGCGCCCTCCGGCGTCATCCAGGCCGATAAGGAGCGCGTCAGCGTGCGTGTCGGCGGGCAGTTCGTGTCCGAGGAGAGCCTGCGCGCGATCAACCTGCGCGTCGGCGATCGTTTCTTCCGCTTGGCCGACGTCGGCGAAATCTCGCGCGGCTATGTCGATCCACCCACGATGCTGTTTCGCTTCGACGGCCAGCCGGCGATCGGCCTCGCCATCGCCATGACCGCCAGCGGCAACCTTCTGAGCTTCGGCGACGCGCTCAAGGCGCGCATGCGCAAAATCGAGGGCGAATTGCCGATTGGCGTTGGCGTGCATCTTGTGTCCGACCAGCCTGCCGTGGTCGAAAAGGCCGTGGGCGGCTTCACCGAAGCGCTTTTCGAAGCGGTCGTGATCGTCCTTTTGGTCAGCTTCGTCTCGCTCGGCTTGCGCGCCGGCCTGGTCGTCGCTTGCTCGATCCCGTTAGTGCTGGCCATCGTTTTCATCTATCTCGAATATGCCGGCATCTCGCTGCAGCGCATATCGCTCGGCGCTCTGATCATCGCGCTCGGCCTGCTTGTCGACGATGCGATGATCACAGTCGAAATGATGGTGAGTCGGTTGGAGGCAGGTGACGGCCTGATCAAAGCCGCGACATTCGCTTATACATCGACCGCATTCCCGATGCTGACCGGCACATTGGTGACGGTCGCCGGTTTCATACCGATCGGACTCAATACAAGCGCGGCCGGCGAATATACTTACACGCTGTTTGTCGTCATCGCCTGCTCGTTGCTGGTCTCTTGGATCGTCGCGGTTCTGTTCGCGCCATTGATCGGCGTGACCATTTTGTCGAAGTCCATGGCGAAACATGACGCCAAGCCCAGTCGCTTGATGACCGCCTTTACGGCCATCCTCACCGGCGCGATGCGGCTACGCTGGGTGACGATTGCCGTGACCCTACTCCTGCTCGTCGCGTCGATCGTCGGCCTGCGCTTTGTCCAGCAACAATTCTTCCCGAGTTCGGACCGGCCGGAATTGCTGGTCGACGTCACGCTTCCGCAGAACGCCACCATCGCCGAGACAAAGGCGCAGATGGACCGGTTGGAGCGGCGTCTCAAAGGCGATGACGATATTGCGCGGTGGAGTTCTTACGTCGGACAGGGCGCTGTCCGCTTTTACTTGCCGTTGGATCAGCAACTCGCCAACGCCTTCTTCGGTCAGATGGTCGTGGTCACGAAGTCGCTCGAAGCGCGAGAGCGCCTAAAGAACAAGCTCAATCAGATCGTCCATGACGAATTCGTCGGTACGGATATTTTGGTTCACGCCCTTGAACTGGGCCCGCCGGTTGGCCGTCCGATCCAGTATCGGGTGAGCGGATCGGACGTCCAAGGCGTCAGGGAGCAGGCGCTCAAATTCGCAGCGGTGGTCGCTTCGAATGCCCATGTCGACAATCCGACTTTTGATTGGAACGAGCCGGGCAAGGTTCTGCAGGTCGACATTGCGCAGGACAAGGCGCGCCAGCTTGGCGTGAGCTCACAGAGCGTGTCTTCGCTGCTGAGCGGCGTCATCAGCGGCCTGACGATCACGCAAGTGCGCGACAGCATCTATCTCGTGAACGTCATCGGCCGCGCGGAGGAGGGCGCCCGCAATTCGATCGAGACGTTGCAAAGCCTTCAAGTGCCGACCAACAGCGGCAAGGTCGTGCCGCTGCTCTCATTCGCCACGATCGGCTACGGCTTGGAGCAGCCGATCGTTTGGCGGCGCGACCGCGCCCCGACCATCACGGTGCAGGCGAAAATACTCGACGATACGCAACCGACGACCGTCGTTCAGCAATTGGCGCCTGCCGTGGAGGCGTTTCGGAAGGAAATGCCGCAAGGCTACGACGTCGTGATCGGCGGCACTGTCGAGCAGAGCGCGAAGTCGCAGGCGCCGATCGCCGCTGTCGTGCCATTGATGCTGCTTGTGATGGCTTTCGTCCTGATGCTGCAATTGCAGAGCGTTCAAAAGCTCATCCTCGTCGTCAGCGTCGCGCCGCTCGGCCTCATCGGCGTCGTTGCTGCGCTGCTGCCCTTCCGTATGCCGCTGGGATTCGTCGCGATCCTCGGCGTCTTGGCGCTAATCGGCATCATCACCCGCAATTCGGTGATCCTGATCACGCAGATCGACGAGAGTATCGCCGAGGGCCATAGTCAATGGGACGCCGTCGTCGCGGCGACATGTCATCGCTTGAGGCCGATCCTTCTGACCGCCGCCGCGGCGAGCTTTGGCATGCTTCCGATCGCCCGCGAGGTCTTCTGGGCGCCGATGGCTTTCGCGATGATCGGCGGAATCCTGGCCGCGACTTTGCTGACGCTGTTGTTTCTGCCCGCGCTCTATGTCGCCTGGTATCGGGTCAAAGCACCGGCTGCAGCCGGTTGAGGCCGTCGCTATCCGGCCCAAATTGACCTATAGCGTCAGGCGAATGGGCATGGAGAGCTTTATGTCTAAGGGCCTAATGAGGCGCCTCGCTTTGGTGGGCGCGCTATCGGTGATTGGCGCTGTTACAGCCCAATCCGCCGAGCTGCCGACGATGCGCGCCGCGCCGGCCAAACGCGCCCAGACCTGTCATGTCGGCGGCATGGAAGGGGTGCTGACCGCCGGCGGTCTTTGCGTTAAAATCAGCGGCTCTATCACTGCGGGCGTCGACGTCGGCAATCTGAAATCGTCGACGTCGAAATAGATCGGCTCGCTCGCCCGTTCAGTCGATGTCGTTCGAATAGGTCGGATTTTGGACCAAGGCGATGAGCGGAATGACGCGCCTGTTCGATATCCACCTGTCGATCGCCAATCGTGGCGCCGCCGCCGCTTCGTCACTGATCATCCCGTCGCGATGGTTAGGCGAGACAAAATATAAGGCCCGCGACGCGAAGCCGCCATTTCAACGCTGCTGCTTCGCGTATAAATCCGGCAGATACGACGCGAGCATGCTCATCTCTTCACTGGCGTGAATATGGAGTCCGCTGACTCGCTCATCGGGAACCAGGAGGCGCATCTGTTCCGGCGAGACGCCGCCGGGCGGCGCGGGATCGAGTTCGCCGAGCCAGAAGCGGGAACGCATTACGCATCCCTGCCAAGTGTCGTAAACAAGGTGCAACGTATGGCCGACCCAAAGGTCTCGATCCAAGGGTCCTGTGCGAGCGTAAATCGCAGCGCTGACGCCGGCGCGCGCAAATCGCGATTTATCGAGGATTTCGCCGGGATCGCGGAAGTTTATTCGCAGTTTGAACAATGTCGGGCCGCCGCCGAAATACTCATGAGCGATATGGGTTCCACCGACATATCGGCCTGTCCCGCGCTCGCCGATCCAGTCGCTGAAAACGTGATCGCGCGGATGCCACAGCTTGTAATGTTCGGTCGTATGAACGTAGCTGAACCACCATTCGACCATATGCGCCTTGCAGCCGACCATATGCGTGCGCGCCGCCACATGCGCGCGTCCGTCGGGATGTCGGATCCAGCCGCTTTCGAAATCCGAGCAAGGCGAAAGCAAAAGATCGTTGGCGTTCTCGAGCCGCATGTCGCTCCACTCAATCGGATGTGCCGATGTAAATATGTCTCAGAGCCGGATTGGCCGCGATTTCCTCTGGCCGCCCCGCGAGACCAAATGTCCCGTGCTCCAGGACATAAGCGTAGTCGACAAGATTGAGAGCCCGGTCGACGTCCTGTTCGATGACGATCATCGTCATCCCCGCGCGTTTCAGCGTCGCGAGCGCTTCGTAGAGTCGGTCCATGACAACAGGCGCCAAGCCGAGCGAAATCTCATCGAAGATGACGAGGCGCGGGCGCGACATCAAGGCGCGGCCGATCGCGAGCATCTGTTGCTGTCCGCCGGACATCGAGACGCCGCTTTGTATCTTACGCTCAGCAAGGATAGGAAACAGCTTGTAGACCGCGTCCAGGCGCTGACGGACCGAAGTGGCATCAGCGCGGCGCGCGGCGATAAGAAGATTTTCCTCGACCGTCAGCGTCGGAAATATTCGACGCCCTTCCATGCAATGCGCGACGCCGAGCGCTGCGATACGATGCGATGGCGCCCCCATCGCGTCGCGTCCCGCGATGCGCAGAGCGCCCGCCGTCGGCGTGATCGCGCCCGTAATCGCGCGCGCCAGCGTGGTCTTCCCCGCGCCATTGGCCCCGAGAATTGCGATGGCTTGCCCTTCATGGACCGCAAGATCGACGCCTTTGAGCACCCGCGCCTGGCCGTAACCGGCCTGCATCGCTTGGATTTCCAGAAGAGGTCCCTTGCCGCCCTGGCGAGGCGCAATCAGCGGATCAAGCGCGCTCGATGCGCCGAGAGAAACATTGCTCGGCGTTTCCAGTTTGGCGCTCGCATCTATTCTGCGCGCGCCGCCCGTACCGAGATAAACCGCCGCCACTTGGTCATCGGCGAGAATGTCGGCCGTCGGCCCTTCGATGAGTTTCTTGCCGAAATTCAAAACGAGCGAACGGGCGCAGCATTCCCGCACGATACGTATGACGTGCTCGACGATAACGATCGCTGTTCTGGGATCGATAATCGATTTGATCAACGCGATAAGCTCAGTGATCTCGCTGTCGACAAGGCCGGCGCCAACCTCGTCAAGCAACAAGATGCGCGGCTTCAGGGCAAGGGCGCGGGCGACTTCCAATCGCTTACGGCGCAGAAGCTGTAAGGCGCGGGCGGGCATATCCGCTGCGTCGGCAAGACCTGTACGCGCAAGCAGAGCCTTTCGTTCTTCGCGCGCGGCGGCGGCTCTCATAAAAGGAGACACGGAATATTGCGCGACCTCGAGATTTTCTTCGACCGTCATATCGAGGAAGGGACGTGGGATTTGGTACGTCCGACCGATGCCGGCGCGGGCGCGTTCCGAGGCGGGCAGGCGTGAAACGTCCTGTCCGTCGAGGCGGATCGATCCTTCCGTCGGCGCCAGCGCCCCGCCGATAAGGCCGATCAGCGTCGACTTGCCGGCGCCGTTTGGTCCTATCACGCCGGTCATCGCGCCGGCCGGCAACGCGAGGTCGACGTGATCGATCGCCACGAGACCGCCGTAGCGTTTGACGAGACCTGTGACTTCGAGCAATGGCGCGCTCATGCCGTCGCGCGCCTGGCCGACGGCAAATAAGAGGCGAGGCCGACAAGGCCGCGCGGCGCGAATCTGATGAGCGCGATGAGGATAAGACCGGCAATCGCGACATGCGCTTCAGGATAGTCGGCAAGGGCCTCCCCCAAAGCGACAACCAGAACGGCGCCGACAAGCGGCCCAAGACGCAGACCAACGCCGCCGATGATGACCATGGACAGGACGTCGATCGACCATTGCAGGCCGAACATGCCATAGGGCTCGATCGCGCCAAGCTTGGTCGCTTGCACCGCGCCGGCCATGCCGCAGAAAGCGCTGGCGAGCATGAAGGCCGCCAGTTTGACCCGATAAGGCCTCACGCCCATTTGCGCCGCGGCGTCTTCGTCATCGCGTACCGCCCGGAAGATGACGGAGACGCGCGTGCGCGAACAAGCCGTCACGAGGAGCGATGCGATAAACGCAGTGGCGAGCGCGTAACGGAACAAGATCGGCAATTCGGGCGGATCTTGCTGAAGAAAAATACCTGAGGCGCCCCCGAAATAGGGCAGGTTGATCATGGCGAGGCGCAGCAGTTCGGCGAGCGCAAGCGTGCCAACCGTGAAATAGAGGCCGCGAAGCCGGAACAGCGCCGGCGCAACCAACGCGGCAAGCGCGGCGGCCGCGGCAGCGGAAACCGCGATCGCCTCCGGCAGAGGCGCGCCGAGTCTATTAAGGAGGCCGAAAGTCACATAGGCGCCGACGCCGACAAAGCAGGACGTGCCGAGCGACACAAGTCCCGTCATGCCGGCCATCAGGTTCCAACCTTCGGCCAATGTCAGGTAGATCAGCGTTCGAAACCCTGTCTGCAGCCAGTAATCGCCGAAAAAGGACGGCGCAAACCAGATCGCTGCGGCTGCTGCAATGAGTACGGCCATTTCGGCCGGGACTTTGAGCTGCGCTTTCCCGCTCAAGCGCGCCCCCGAGCCAGAACGCCTTCCGGACGGAAGGCCAGCACAAGGAGGAATAAAGCCATGCCGACGAGATCGCGATAGCCGTCGCCGAACGCCAAGCCGCCAAGGCTTTGCAGAACGCCGAGCGCAATCCCTCCGACCAACGCGCCAAGCACATTGCCGAGACCGCCAAGAACAACGACGGCGAGACTATTCAAGAGATAGGCGCCGCCGCTCGATGGGCTGAATTGAAAGGCTGCGCCGATCAGCGTCCCGCCCACGGCCGCGCAAGCCGCGCCGAGAGCGAAGGTGAGCATTTGCACGCGCCTGACATTGACGCCGAGAGTCGCCGCAGCCCCCGCATCGACCGCGCTGGCGCGAAGGTCGCGGCCAAAGGCGGTTCGCGAAACGAGCCAATGCACGGCCAAGATGCAGACGCAGGATATTCCAAAGCCGATGAGATAGATCAAAGGCGTGGTGATCGGGCCGATCGTCAGTGGCAGCGTCGCGTAATCGCGCCCGATAGAGCGTGTATCCGCGCTAAAGGCGAGTACGAAAGCATTTTCGAGAATGATCGAAACGGCGAACATCGTCATCATCTGCGCTTCGGGCCCGCGATCAGCGAGCGGCTGCAGCAACAGCCAGTAAAGCGGAGCCGCGAGAGCGGCCATGAAAATCGCGATCAGCGGCAGACCGAGCAGTGGGTCGACGCCGCTATACTGGAGGAAGAAAAGACCGGCATAGGCGCCGACCACGAGGAAATCGCCATGCGCCAGATTAACCAGGCGCATGACGCCGAGAACGATGGAGAGGCCGAGAGCGGTCAGGCCGAGCATTCCGCCGAGCAATACGCCCGCCGCGATCGTACTAGAGGCGACAGCGATGTCGGGCATGAACGCTTAGGTCCTTGTCATGGAACCGGGAACAGGAAGTCGCCGGTCTTGCGGTCCTTCGGCGAAACGATCACGGTCTTGCCGCCTTGCCACTGCAGCGCGACCACCGGCAGAGTCGCCGTATGATTTTCAGCGAATTTGATCGGGCCGACAACATAGGTCTTATCGGTCTTTGCGATCGCGGCGTTGATCTTCTCGGCGTCCGTCGACCCGGCGGCGGCGATAGCATCGAGCAAGATCTGTGCGGCGGCATAAGAATCCGCAATGTGCTGGCTGCTGGACAGTTTCGTTTCCGTCTCGAAAGCTTTGGCGAGATCGGCTGCGCCGGGATAGGGGAAAGAGGGATCCCAATAGCCGCCGACCAGGACGCCGTCGGAGAGCTTGCCAAGCGCTTCGGCAAATTGCACGGGCTCGGCGCCCTTCTCCATATTGAGCACTTTCGGCGTATAGCCCGCCGCCGCCATTTGCTTTCGGATCGCGACCGCCTGAGGCGTGATCGCGTCGACCAGCACCACATCCGCCCCCTTCGATTTGGCTTCGCCGATGATCGAGGTGAATTGCGTATTGTCGATTGGGAATTCGGCGTTCTGTACGACTTCATAGCCGAACTGTTTGGCGAGATCCGGCCAGATATGTTGGCCCACGGCCTGACCGTCCGGGCCATTATCGTGCCACAGCGCGATTTTCTTGTTGGTCTGGACGTTATGTTCGGCGAGCGCCTTGAATTGCGCGACAGCCAGATCCGGCACGCTGAAGAAGACGTCCCAAACCCAGTTCCATTTGCGTACCGAAAGGAACGGCTCCAGGGGATCGCAGCCCGTCACCAGCGGCTTCTTGGCTCGCTCCGCCACCAAGGCGCCGGCATTGACCAAAGCTGGCGTGCAAGAGCCCAGCATGGCGGTCACGTGATCGCGCGAGATCAAAGTCTCCGTATTCGAAGCCGTGGCGTTGGGATCAGTCTTGTCGTCGCGGATGATCAGCTTCACCATCTCTTTCTTGCCGCCGATGACGATACCGCCAGCTTTGTTGACTTCATCGACCGCGCGCTTGTAGCCCCATTGCTGGAAGCTGCCGAAGCCGGCGAGCGGGCCGGAAAGCGGCAAGGAGGCGCCGATGACGATCTCATCGGCGAGAGCTGAGGCGAACCCGAGCGCTGTGGAAGCAATCAAAGCCGCCGCGAGACATTTTAAACCACGCTTGATATCCATTTCTCCCTCCCTTTTGTCCCTTATGTCCGTTTCTCTCAGAACGTATTGTCGAGCGTCACGCGCTTGTAGAGCGTCGGCAGAATCTCGGCGAGATAACCCATCTCCTCGACGCAATGCTGGTGAAGCCGCCGCGCGAATTCGCGATCGAGATTGGCTTTGCGCATTTCTCGTGCTTGCGCTTCCGGGATCGTGACCGTCGGGTCGCGATGGCTGATCATGCCGAGCCAGAAGCGCGACCGCATTTCGCACCCATAGTCGGTCTCTCTGATGAAGTGGCACATGCGGCCAACGTTGATCGGCGCTTCGAGCAGGCCGGGCCGCGCGCAAACAGCGAAATGGCCTGAAGCTTTGTATCTCGTGAGGTCGAACGTCTCGGCCGGCTCGTGGAAGCTGACGCGCAGTTTGTAGAGCGGACCGTCCTTACCCGCGAGATATTCTTCGACGAGATGCGACGCGCCAATGTATTTGCCGTTGACCCGATTTTCCCATCCGCTCGAGACATGATCGGTCGGGTGCCACAGGCGGTACCATTCGATATCGCCCAACCATGAGAACCACCAGTCGACCATCCTCGCGCGGCAGCCGGGCATGCGCGTGAGGCCGGCGACGACCCATTTGCCGTCTTCAAGCTCCTGATAGCCGGATTCGAAAGGCAGATAGCCCGGCTTCAAAAGATCGTTCGCCTCTTCAAACCTCATAAGACCGCCTCCCAATCATCCTTTTCGCAAGCCGCCGCTTGGGCGCCTCTTGCCGTCGTGTCAATTCTTCGCGGGCGCGCCAAAGCTCGCCTTCAGATGTTGATTAACCTTGGCGCGCAATGCTCCCTGCGATTCGATAGACCAATCGCGAAAGCCGCGTCCGCTTTTGAATCCGAGCCGCCCCTCTGCGATCAGCTTGTTGAGATAGGGGGAAGGCTCCGTCGCACGATCAAGCGCTGGAAGGACGTAAGAATGAATCGAGCGCGTTAAATCGACGCCGACGAGATCGGCGTTTTCGATAGGCCCGAGCACGGCGAGTCTTGCGCCAAAGCTCGACTTGACGACGTCGTCGACGGTCTTTGCGTCGCAAACCTCCTCGGCGACCAGTGCGATCGCTTCACGCCAAAGCGCGTGCTGCAGCCGGTTGCCGACGAATCCCGGCACGTCCTTCTTCACTTCGACTGGCGATTTCCCGACCCGCTTCAGCAGATCAATCATGGCGTCAATCGCCGATGATGAACTATCCTTGGTCCGAATAACTTCGACCAAAGGGACGAGGTAGGGCGGGTTCCACCAATGCGTACCGAGAGCGCGCGCTTTGTTCTCTACGCGCGCCATGATTTTGCTGATTGGAATGACCGACGTATTCGAAGCGAGTATCGCCTCTGTCGGCGCCGCTTTCTCGACGTCGGAGAAAATCTGCTGCTTTAGCTTGAGATTTTCAGGCGCCGCTTCGATGACGATGTCAGCCGATTCAACACAAGACTCCAAGGTCTTTGCGACTTCGATATTGGCGAGCGCCGCGCGGTCTAATCCGAGTTCATCGAGATTTGTTTCAATGCGCGGAAGGATGCGCGCACGCGCTTCCGCAAAAGGATCGGTGATTCGTACTTGATGCCCTGCGCCGGCGAAGACCTGGGCAATGCCATGGCCCATCAAACCGCCGCCGAGGATCGCAATACGCTCCATCTCTCACCCCGCCGTATAGCCGCCATCGGCATAGAGGATGTGACCGGTGTAAAAGTCCGACGCTTTCGAGGCGAGGAACAAGAGAGGGCCGGCAAGATCGTCCGGTTCGCC
>JASLHV010000435.1 GCA_030153205.1 Roseiarcus sp.
GAGGGGAAATATTCGGGCCATTCGCTCCGCGCCGGCCTCGCCTCCTCCGCCGAGGTCGACGAGCGCTACGTGCAAAAGCAGCTCGGCCACGCCTCCCCGGAAATGACCCGCCGCTACCAGCGCCGCCGCGATCGCTTCCGCGTCAATCTCACGAAGGCCGCCGGGCTGTAGCCGCCATGCTGCGCAATAAGGATGCAGCAATTGGGCTTGCCCTGGAGTTTGAGCCGCGCGCCTACGGCGACGACGCCTCTTCCCGTTTCCGTCATGGCCCCGTTGCCGCAATCCGCTAGGACGGGGGTTCTCCTGGCAGGTTCTCCTGGCGGGTCGCCTGGCAGGAAGCCATGGTCGAACTGCGTCCTTGAATCGGCGATTGTCCTGCCTGCGGGTTCGGATTGGGGTTTGATCGCATGCGCCCAAGGCAAATTTGCCGCCGAGGGATCCCTCGCTCGCGCCGACGCCTCGTTCGGTCTGCGCTGTGCGATGACCTCGAATCACCCTCGACGCCATCAAGACGTAGGCGCAGGACGATGGCGTGGCGGTCATTTATTTGAAGGAAGCGGCGTAGACACGAGTGGCAGATGGGAGTTGGCGGGAAGGTCAAGACGGTTCCGGGCTACGGTTGCCGCGGGGCCCGGGGGAAACGTGGTGTAGCAAGCCGGTGCGCTGGCGCGCCTAGAGTTGTCAGCGGACAACTCTCATCCCGCAATTCAGAGCGCTCGGAACCTGAGCAGGGATAACTGAGGTCTCGCCCTCCGGGGACTTTAAGTTGTCAGCGTACAACTATAACGGCTTTCGCGGAGACGAGTTTGAAATGTAATCTCTATGAGCGAGTCGCCTTGGCGAGTTAAGCTTCTATTAACTCAAAAGTCCTTGCAGCGGCGCGAGAATCGGGCATTACTGTCGCATCAGCGCTTTTCCGGGTGAACAGCTCATTTTATCGCAGATGCAGAAAACATGACACCGGCGCCCGCTCAGCAAAAACAAGAGGGATTTGACGACCTCCGGTCGCTCGTTAATGCCGACGCCGCTGAACTATCGGCACGTTTACGGGCGCAACAGCTTAGAGATTTTCCGCCAACTGCTGAGAAAGCGTTGCGACGATTCAGTCCCGCCGAAGCGGCCCGCTTCATCGGGATTGCGGAGGGCTACCTGCGGCAGCTTGTGGCGGAAGGGAAGGGGCCTGCAGCCTCCCCTACGGGACGGCGCACCTATTCGATTCACGACATTGAGACGCTTCGGCAGGAACTCGACGCGTCTGGACGCGGCGCTCGCAGGTATCTTCCACACCGCCGGGACGGCGAAACGCTACAAGTCATCTCAATCATGAACTTCAAGGGAGGCAGCGGAAAAACAACGACGGCGGCGCACCTTGCTCAATATCATGCTTTCCGTGGTTATCGCGTCCTCGCGATTGACCTCGATCCACAGGCGAGCCTTTCCGCGCTTTTTGGCCATCAGCCAGAGCTCGACGTTGGCGAAAACGAGACTATCTACGGCGCAATTCGCTACGACGCCGAGCGCCGCGACATGGCGGAAATTGTGCGCGCTACGTACATTCCGAATCTCCACCTCGTGCCAGGCCAACTCGAGCTTATGGAGTTTGAGCACGAGACGCCAAAGGCTCTAATGACGCGCGAGGGAAAGGACGCACTGTTCTTTGCGCGCATTGGCGAAGCACTCGGGCAGGTGAGTCATGCCTACGACATGGTGGTCATCGATTGTCCACCGCAGCTCGGCTTTCTCACACTGTCTGCGCTGTGTGCGGCAACGGCTGTCCTGATCACCGTCCATCCGCAGATGCTCGACGTGATGTCGATGTCGCAGTTTCTCAACATGACCGGAAGCTTACTTGACGTGGTCGCCAATGCCGGAGCCACGACGCAGTACGACTGGATGCGTTACCTCGTCACGCGTTACGAACCGAGCGATGGTCCGCAAACGACAATGGTCGGACTCATGCGTTCGATCTTCGGCTCGCGGGTCCTCACTCATCCGATGGTGAAGAGCACAGCCATTGCCGACGCAGGCCTGACGAAGCAGACACTTTATGAGGTCGAGCGGCACCAGTTCACCCGAGGTACGTATGATCGAGCTGTTGAAGCGCTAGATCTCGTCAATGGAGAGATCGAGGACCTCCTCAAACAGGTCTGGAAAAGGACCTAATCATGGCGCGCAAGATCAGCTTCGATCTTCCGGCAACCGGGGCTCAATCCGCGCAAGACGCGCCCCCTCCCGCAATGACCAATCATGTGCGGCCTTTATTGGGGCTGGATCGTCCGATTAAGCCATCGAGCGCTCTCGGCGCGATTTCGCAATCTCTAGGCGGTCTCTCTGACAAGGCGAAGCGCGCCGACGAGATCGAGCAGAAGCTGATCCAAGGACAGACGATCGTCGAGCTCGATCCGGTCTTGATCGACAATTCGTTCGTTCCCGATCGTATGGAGAGCACTGACGAGCAGAACGCTGCATTTCGCGAGCTTATTCGACTCCACGGTCAGTCCGTACCCATTTTGGTTCGACCAAAGCCGGATCAGCCTGATCGCTACGAAGTCGCCTTCGGTCATCGGCGCTTGCGAGCGGCGCGCGAACTCCGGATCAAGGTCCGCGCCGTCGTTCGTGCTCTGAGCGATGAAGAGCTCGTAGTCGCTCAGGGTCAGGAGAACAGTGGGCGAACGGACCTTACTTTTATCGAGCGGGCACGATTTGCGGCTCGGTTGGAGGATCGCAAGTTTTCTCGCGAAACCATTATGGCCGCTCTAAACGTGGACAAGGCCGCGCTCTCGCGGTTGATCGCGATTGCAACCCGCGTGCCCGCACAGGTGATTGACGCAATTGGACCCGCGCCCTCGATCGGCCGTGTCCGATGGCAGGATCTCACCGAGATGCTCGATCAGGATGGCAATCGAGAACGGGCAATTGCCTTTGTAAATGAGGGCGGCTTTCGGGCATACGACACAGATAAGCGGTTTGAAGCCGTAACCGCGGCGCTCCGTCCCAAAGTCTCGCGAGTGCGCGCCGAGGCGTGGGCGGCTAACGACGGGACGCACGCGGCCAAGATTATGCGCGCCGGTAGAAGAATTTCTCTGACCTTTGATGATCGTGTCGCTCCACATTTTGGCGATTTCGTCAAAGATCGACTCCAGAGTCTTTACGACGATTACAAGTCAGGAGGTGGCAAAATGTAAAAAGCATGTCCAACCGGTTGGGCCGAACATCCTGGCAATGCAGGAGAGTCAAAAGCAAAAGAAAAGGCCCCCGAAACGTCACCGCCCCGGAAGCCTCTCAGTAGTCTGCAACCACTAGAGAATCACTTCCGCGAATCGCTGTCAAGCGCAGACGGCGTCGTTTCGGCGAGCGGATTTCTTTTGCCTCATCGAAGGTGAAAGAAAGTGCAAACTCATAGTGCAACGACGCCCTTTGGGCGCCGATCGCTGTCTCTCGCCCATGTGGCGAGTCAGGCGATCGCGAAAGCCCGCCCGCTCGACAGGGCGACCAACAAATGGACTGTCTTTCGGGCGATATGCGCGGCGAAGGACCGTGTCGGCGTGACGGAAAGGGCGCTCGCCGTCCTCGATGCGCTGCTATCCTTTCACCCTGAGACCGTTCTGACAGGGCAGGGGCTCATCGTCTTTCCGTCGAACGAGCAGCTCGCCTTACGCGCTCACGGCATGCCGCCCTCGACTTTACGCCGCCATCTGGCGGTACTCGTCGACGCCGGCCTCGTCATTCGCAGAGACAGCCCGAACGGCAAGCGCTTCGCGCGCAAGGGCAGGGACGGCGCCATCAATCAGGCCTTTGGCTTTGATCTTTCGCCGTTGGTCGCGCGGGCCGAAGAGTTCGAAGCTCTTGCCGAAGAGGTCCGGGCCGCAGAGCGTGCGCTGCGACTTGCCCGTGAGCGGATCACGCTGCTTCGCCGCGACATCGCCAAGATGATCGCCACCGGGATTGAAGAAGCTGTGCCAACCGGTAGGGCAGGGCAGGGGCCTTCCGATTGGACGGAGGTCCATGAACTCTATCGCGGCGTTGTGTCGAGGATTCCGCGCACGGCGACACTCAGTCAGCTCGAACCGATTGCCGAGGAGCTGTCGATGCTGGCTGACGAAATCCTCACGCTCTTGGAAACACACGTTAATTCATCGAATCCAAACGCCAATGAGTCCAGTTCTGAGCGCCACAAACAGAATTCAAACCCAAACTCTCCAACTGAACTTGAACCTGGCTTCCAAGAAAGCCGGGCGGCGGCCATAGCGCCTGATCCGTCACCTTCGAGGGTGGCGGAGGCGTCGTTTCCGTTGGGGATGGTTATCGAGGCCTGCCCGGACATCCTCGAATACGCCAAGGGCGGAATTGCCTCGTGGCGGGACTTTGTCGCAACCGCCGTCGTCGTCCGCGCGATGCTCGGGATTAGTCCCAGCGCTTGGGAGGAGGCGCAAACCGTCATGGGCGAGCGCCAGGCTTCCACCGTCGTGGCGGCGATCCTGCAGCGCGGGGAGGCCATATCAAGCGCTGGCGGATACTTGCGCGATCTGACGCGAAAGGCGGCGGCAGGACAATTCTCGACCGGGCCGATGCTCATGGCGCTGATCGGAGGCCGAAAGCGGGAGAGAAAGCGAGCTTGAACGGGATGCGCAGCCACGACAAGCATATCGATTTAATGCTGCGGCGGCAGGACAAGGTGTACCTACCAATTCCTGCGCGGTCGCTCGATATGAAACTCGACATATGAGCTCCCTCCGGTGGTGAAAAAAACAACGACACCCTTCAAAGTTGTTCCGCAGGCAACAGCGCCATGACGCTTGTCATCCCGAAATTCGCCGTTCGATAGCCGGTGGATTTTTCCAGACTCACTCGGTTGGTCATTTTGCTGCGCTTGCGTTCCAAAATGTTGTCCGGCAAGTAACATCCCACTGCCGGCAAGCGTAAGGCAACCAAGGAGGGTTGCCATGCTTTCGAAATTTCAGACCCTCTCTCTTCGAGAGAGAGCGCTCGTCGGATCTGCGATGGCAATGACGCTTTTACTGGCTCAAGCCATTGGCGCGCGCGCCGAGGACGCCACCCATCCGACCGTCATCGAATTGTTTCAGAGTCAGGGTTGCTCATCGTGTCCCCCCGCGATTGCGAACGTAAATGCGATCAGCGATCGAGCCGACGTTCTGGCGCTAAGCTTTGCCGTTACCTACTGGGATAGTTTAGGCTGGAAAGACACGTTCGCTAGGCAGCAGTTTACAGAAAGACAATGGCAATATGCCAAAGCATTAAGGCATGACTCGGTCTTTACCCCTCAAGTCGTCGTCAATGGTCGCTTGGACGGGGTGGGCTCGGAACGGTCCGAGATTACCGCGTTAATGCGTCGCGCTGATCGCGGCGAGCAAGGTCCTACTCTTTCGATTGGCTCGGACTCGGTACAGATCGGAGCATCTAGCGCCTTTACCGAGGCCGCTGACGTGTGGCTCGTTCGATATGACGCGCGCACGCTCGAAGTGGCGGTGGGACGTGGAGAGAATGCGGGCAAAACGCTGCCCCACAAGAATATTGTCCGCGAGTTTATTCGAATCGGCGGGTGGAGTGGGAAAGCGGAGGAATTCAGTTTGCCAAAAGCTGCTGACCAGGATCTGAAAACCGCGATTTTAGTGCAAACGCGCGGCGGGGGGCCCATTATCGCCGCTGCGAAGAAATGAAGCATTCGTTCCAATGTGCGTAAAGTTCGTATGATGGTCTTGCTTCCGTTCGTGATCGTCGAACGGGCCGTGGCGGCTCAGCGAGAGCCGACCATGTTCAATAGCTGTCGGTCGTCGAAACGCGGCGGCTTCATCTTGAAAAACGCCTTCCACGGATGCGATCCTGGCCTGATAGAGGGACTGTCATCTGGGCAAATCCGGGGAATCTGAGTTACCGGGCGTCAATGGCGTTTCGATACCGCGGCTGGGAGGCTACCGACGATGCGAGCCGGCATTCGCCTAGCCATTTCCGGTCTCGTGCTCGCGTCGATCATTGTGAGCGCGATCGGCGTACATTTTCTATGGTGGCGGACAGCCGAGGCGAACAGTCGTGCGCTTGCCGATGTCATCAACGCCCAGATCGACTCTTCGGTCGAGAGAGAATTGGCCACGATCACCAGCGAAGCGCGCGCCGCGCACACCGCGATTCGGACGCTATTCGTTCAGCATGTGCTGGAGACGCGCGAAGCGGACAAGCGCGAATTCGTCTTTCTTTCGCAACTTCAGGCGCAGCCGGATATTTCGTGGGTCGCGTTTGGCTGGCCGGACGGAACCTTCTTCGCGGCCCATAAACTGGGCGACCTCGGGCTGGAAATGATGGAAATCGCGCCCGTAAATGGTACGATCAAGCGCCGAGTCGACAAATATGGTGTGGTAGTTGGGGACATCCAGTTCGAGAAACGGAGATTCGAAGACACCAAATACGTCGTTACAGATCAAGAATGGTACCGCAACGGAGCGCAAGCCGACGAACCGCGCTGGTTCGGCGTATTGGTTCATCCGGATGGCTCGCGTCCTTCGATTGCCTATGCCGGTCCCGTCGATGTGTACGAGAAACGCCAGGGCGTTCTCGCAGTTATCATCGAATACACGCGGTTCTCCCAGTTTCTCTCGAACCTCTCGGTTGGACAATCGGGCGCGGCGTTCATTCTGGGGCGCGGCGGCGGTGTCATCGCCGCGCCGGATCCGGATGCCGACGAAGTACACATGCAGCGCTCAGATCAGCCGTTGTTGCCGATCGCACAGGGCGCGATGAAGCAGGCCAGCGTCTCTTCCAGCAGTGACAACATTGCGAAGCAAATAAGATTTGACGCCGCCGGAAAATTCTACGCGGTGAGTTTGACCCCGCTAACCTTTGCTGGATGGACCCTGGCGACTGTCATTCCGGAAGCGGAATTTCTTGGGCCGATTGAAAGCACGATAAGGCAGTTGCTGATTGGACTTGCGATCCTGGTCCTAGTTGCCGGCGCTTTGTCGGCGTGGCTTGCGCGCCGCGTAATCGCCACGCCGTTGATCGTCGTCGTCAATGAGCTCAAGCATGTCGCGCGCTTCGATCTGGAAAAGGTTAGACGACACACGTCGCACCTGATTGAGATCGAAAACTTATCGAACGCCATCGCCGACATGGCCGGCGGCCTGGTCGCGTTCCGAAAGTATATACCCTCGGATCTCGTGAGGACGTTGGTCAGCGAAGGCGTCGAGCCAAGGCCGGGCGGCGCAATACGAAAGTTGACCGTCTTGTTCGCGGACATCGCCGGCTTTACTGGATTGTCGGAGCGGATGGGAGATCAGATTGTCCCGCTGCTTTCCAAATATCTCGACACTATGTCGCGCGAGGTGAGCAACCACGGCGGCACGATCGACAAATTCATCGGCGATGCAGTAATGGCGTTCTGGGGCGCGCCGGCGGCGAATGCCGATCACGCGCTCTGCGCGTGTCGCGCGGCGCTTGCTTGCCAGCGCGCCCTTCTGACGGCCGGACTGACCGACGACAGCGGTCGGCCGCTCAGAATGCGTATCGGAGTTAATTCCGGCGATATGCTGGTCGGCAATATAGGATCGGAAGTGCGGCTCAACTACACCGTGATAGGCGATGCGGTGAATGTCGCAAGCCGACTTGAGGGCGCCAACAAGGAATATGGCACCGAAATCATCATCGGGGAGGAGACACGCCGCCTCGCTGGCGAGCGCATCCAGGCGCGCGAGCTCGACCGGCTGATGGTCTATGGCCGGAGAGGCGGGACCGCAATTTACGAATTGCTCGACATCGGCGAACCGGGAGCTGCTCCGCCAGAATGGGTGGTACTGCATGAGCGCGGCCTCGCGGCCTATCGCCGCCGAGACTTCGCAGCGGCTGTGAATTTCTTTCAGCAAGTTTTGGAAATAAGGCCTTGGGATCAGCCCGCGCGCATTGTGCTCGAACGATGTCGGGAGTATCTTGAGACCCCGCCCGGAGAGGATTGGGACGGGACGAACGCGATGAAGACGAAGTGAGGTCTGTGCGTTGTAGGCAATCGCTGAAGGGACGTCTCGCAGCTTCGTGACCCGGTCGTCGGTAATTCGAAGAGGCGACGCATCACGATATCAGGCTTCAAACGCAGGGCTCGCCGGATTCGGTCCGAGCCGTATTCTGCGTCACGGCATCGCTTGCCAGATAGGTTAGGTAAAGGGAAACTCAGATGAAAACCAACGCCGCGATCATCACCTCACTCGCCGCAGCGCTCAACATGATCAGCGCGCCAGCATCCGCCGGCCCGAAGCCGCCACAGCCTACCATGGATAGGTGCTTCGGCATCGCCCTAAAGGGCGACAATGACTGCGCAGCAGGCGCCGGCACAACCTGTGCTGGCACGGCTGCGGCCGACTATCAGGGTAATGCCTGGAAGTATGTCCCGAAGGGCACTTGCGAGACCATCAAGACCCCCAAGGGCGCCGGCTCGCTGGAGCCAATCAAGTCCTGAAGCCAGAGCTCTCGCTCCTGGGAGCCTCACGTTTGAAGCAAAGTCGCGGTCGTACGTGATGGCGGACTTCAATCGAGAGCTTACTGCAGCGACAGCTTCGCGGCGGCGATTCAAGTTCGGGTGACAGATTCTTGCTTCGCAGCGAGGTCAACCCTGCCGCGCCCATCGAAATGCACGCCTCAACTCTTTCGCGCCGTCAGAATCATACCATTTGCCATGCGCCAAGATCACCCGGTCAGGGTTCCAATCGATCATCTGTTTCACCGCCGCCTGCAATTCCGTCCTTTGCCGCCGGAAACTCACACGCATGTCGCGAGGCGTTTGCCCGTCAGGGTCCTGAACGCCACCGATCGAGGTTAGCCATCTCATCAGCCAAGAGTCGAGTTTGTGAGCCTCAAAATTCTGGATCAAGTCGGTCACTATGAGAGTCCGGCTTGCGCGATGAAAGAACACGAATTCCGTTAGGACGCTGCCCTCGACCGCCAGCGTGGCAATCTCCTCGCGCCACGGGAGCGGCGCGTTGACGTCCAAATCGAGCGTGGCGAAATCTATTCGTTCGGCTGCCTGCTGGCGCACTCGAGGGGCGACGTAGACGGTGGCGTCAGAATAGGCCTCGCGCCATTCGGGAATCCACCAGTAGTGAAATCGGTTCGGACCAATGATCCAAAGGACCCGTTCTATCGAGCGACGTCGAGGGTTTAATCACTGGAGCGCCTTTGCCCATCGGGCAGAGCTTGCTTCTCATCTGGCCGCAATTGACCGGCCTATTGGCCGTCATGGTGGCGCTGTTCACCCCTCGCCTATGTGTCGTTCCAGCGTCAGGAAGTCAGGGCGTAAAACGAATATCGCCAACGCGTACTGCTAGATAGCCTTCGTAATCGAGACTCATTCGACTTTAGTACGCGCCATTCTGCCGCAGGCTAGGCAAAAAAATGCGGCGCTCATTTGCGAAATTCACCAAAGTTGTGCCTCTCTTCTCAATTACCGGAG
>JASLHV010000542.1 GCA_030153205.1 Roseiarcus sp.
GCACGTTTTCGAGTCCCGTCTCGCGAGCCTCGCACGCGCACTCATCGGCGCGCGCGAGATAGAAGGCGCTGGTATTGGTCATGCGGCGGCTCCCCGGTTGACTACCTATTCGAGCAGCATCGTCAGCCGAGCATCTCGGCGACGATCCGCTGCAATTCCTTGCGTGCAAGCGGCTGGGTCGGTTGAGGCCGTTGCCGCGGTGGAGTTTCGGAGAAGCGAAGTGATAGGCGGCGGCGCGGATGATTCGCGCTCGTAATGTTTTGAATGTGCATGTTTCCCTTAAGCGGGGCCACCCGGGCCGCGCCTTTGTTAAAGTTCGGAAGGCTAACGTCGGAAGCTCCGACGCGGCCCGCCGCTACCTGGCGTCGGCTCGCGATAGATGAGCCTGCCCTTTTCGAGATCGTAAGGCGTCATCTCGACATGGACGCGGTCGCCCAGGACGGTCCGGATGCGGTAACGCCGCATCCGTCCGGCCGTATAGGCAATGACCTTGTGCTTGTTGTCGAGCAGAACGCGAAAGCGCCCGTCCGGCAAGACCTCTTCGATCAGGCCTTCGAAAGTCAGCAGATCCTCCTTGGACACGGCTTACGCGTCCTGGAGGTTGACCGCCGATTGCTTGCCGCGATTGTCCTCGATCTCATAGCTGAGACGCTGGTTCTGTTCGAGTGTGCGCATCCCGGCGCGTTCAACCGCGCTGATATGCACGAAGCTGTCCTGGCCGCCATTTTCAGGCGAGATAAAGCCATAACCTTTGGCTTCGTTGAAGAACTTCACGGTTCCGATAGGCATAAGTCTTCCTTTCACGGAAAATAAAATGGTCCATCGGCAATTACTCCGACAGAGCCGTAGAAGCGTGAAATGGAAAATCTGGCCCCCTGTTGAGGGGTATAAAATTCCGTCGCAGGCGACGTTAGCCAGAAATATTTAGGAAATTAAAGGGCGAATGTCAACAGCAGCAATGCTTGTTCGAGCAGTCACTGCTTCCTTTGGCCCGTATTTGGATTTTCGCAAACACCCAATCGCAGATGATGCTGCTGCCGGTCTCAAATTGCGAGGTATTGGCTCGGGGATGCGGCCGGAACGACGCTCACCTCCACGCGCATCTCAAGCAAATCCTCGGGCGCGCCGACATGGCTACCGGCGATTGGCATAACCTGATCGATCGTGCGCCCAATCGCCAGCGGGATGAGATTGGCGCTTCCCATGCGGGCGTTGGTCGGATCGAACGCAATCCAGCCCGCACCGGGCAGGCAGACTTCGGCCCAGGCATGCGTCGTGCCCGGCCGGCTGCCGCCGCTCGTATCGTAAACATATCCCGACACGATCCGTGCCGCGATGCCGAGATGACGCATCGCTTCTACGAACAAGGTTGCGAGGTCGCGGCACGATCCGCACAGCGCCGTCAGCGTGTCGGTTGCACTTTGGACGCCCAGTTCGTCGCGCCAGCGATATCGGATTTCGCGATGCACGCCTTCATTGATCGCCTTGATCAACGTCAACGTATCAGGATAGCGGCCCATCAGAAAACTGCGTGCCCATTCCCGCACCAGTTCGTCGCCATTCTGCGCTGCAGGTATAAGTAGCGCCCCGACGTCCAAAAGCTCTTCCGCTCGATATTCGAAAGGGTAGGTTCGAGCGGATGGCGCGATTGAAAAGACCGGCCAATTGGTCGCGGCCTGTTCGACGACTACCCGGCTATCGATCACCATCGTCTTGGTGCTCGCCGCGAAATCGGCGGTGGCTATCAGGTTGCCGAATACATCCTGTGTCCAATCAATGCTTGCCGGCGGCGTTGTACTCAACAGCGTCTTGATCAGCTTCAGATCGTATCGGCCGCGCGGGCAGGTCATGATGCGGTGCGGCCGCAGCACAACTGGTCGCGCATATTGGTACGAAGTGCGATGGCATATATTGAGCAGCATGCGTCAGCCGCCCGGGATTATCGCAATGTCCAAAGGAGCAGGACGCTTCCATGCGGCGCTGCCGCGGTCCGCATCAATCAACCGGGCATAGCGAGAAGCAAGATCGCGATGCGCAAAACGCGCTTGGGGTGAGGCTGCGGCGCCCGCCATCAGGAGCGATACTTGTTGGCGATGGTAAAGATAATTGAGGTCCACGGCGCGAACTCCTGCCATGTAAGCGGGAGCGCATTCGGTCTCTCAGCCACCGGCGCTTACAAACACGAGCCAGTGATGAAGGACGTATAGCACGGTTCGGCACATGAACCCCATGAATTCCGTCTGGCGTCCATTGAGATCGAACCGGACCGCGAGAACTGAGCCGCTTTCTCCTTCGTGAATCGCTGGGCCGAACTTGCAAGTCGCCAAGAGCGCGTAAATTAAGTCGGTCATCGTCGGCGGAGGGCTGCCAAACGAGAGAAACGACCCTTAGAACTCTTTAGGCAGGAGCCGCTTCCGCTGGTTGCTCGCCTACCAAGAGCGCTTGGATGAAGTGCCGGAAGGGTCTATACGCGCCTGTTTATGGGCCTTCAGCTTGCGCCATTGGGCGAGGCTGAGTTTGGCGGTTGGGCGTGTCTCGGCGCCCATGCTTCGGCGTAATATTTCCAGGGCCCAGCGACGCCGCTCAGGCGTCTCTGCCGCAACCGCGTCCTCCGGCACCCACAGCCAATAGTCCCGCATGTGCGCGTCGGCCGCCGTAAACAGCACACAAATATCTGCCGAGATGCCAGTCAGGATCAATCGATCAACGCCGAGTTTGGGCAGCAGCACCGGTAGATTGGTCGCGTAAAATCCGGAGAATTGTGGTTTGATGATGAAATAGTCGCCGTCGCGCGGCGCGAGCTGAGCGACGATGTCATGACCGTCCTCGCTCGCGAGAGCGCGTTCGACGAGGCGATAGCGTTCCGAATGCCACTCCCCAAAATTGTCGTTCACATAG
>JASLHV010000013.1 GCA_030153205.1 Roseiarcus sp.
ACCGGAAAACCCTCCTCGACCCAAAGACTGTAGGCGATCTCTCGAATGCGTTTCCCCTGTCCATGATCGCCTCCTTCCTTCTTTGTTGCCTAACTTTGTGGCAGGCGAACATACACTCGTTTTGCGCTGCGTCAGCAAATAATCAATTTGACCCGTGCTAAAAAGGAGGCCGAGCCGCGCCGCCAACAGGCGGCTTTCGGGCCCGCGTTGGACGAAGGTGGTCGGACAAATTCGTCATCGGAACTTCCTTGGGGTTCCTTAGTTCGCTGTCCTCGAGCCGCGATAGGACGGCGATTTTGTTTCGGACGACCGAGCGTAGATGCCCCACCGGCTGCCCCGGGACCGAACAGAAGCAGCTCTGGTCTATTTTGGCCTAGTGGGCGCCTACCAGCGATTGGCTGAGGCCGCGGCCGCCAAAAATGGCGACGATGAGAACCGCTGGCGATCGAGTCGGAAGTTATCGCGTCGTTGGTCGGCGCCGCTGCCTCGGCGATGCAAAGGTAGGTGAGGAAGTGGTCGTTGCAACTCAGGACGCACTGCAACGGCTATTTGACGAAGTCGCCCGAAGGCTCGCCAATTGAGCCCGCAGAGCCTCATGCGGCACAAAGAGGCCGCCGACCAAGGCGGCCTCCAGTTTTTACAAATCTACGAGGGCGTTGTCGTCTGATCAGGCGCACCATCTTTGTAGCGCTCGCCCCTTATCTTTCCTGCGTAATCTTCCTGGGCTTGGGCGAGTACGGTATAATGCTCGGCTATCAGAAGATATTCGCTCTTCCTCTCCTCAGTTAAGGCTAGATCAGCCAATTTTTTGCATTCCTCGGCGCGGGTTCTGAAATGCCGCGCCCTCTGTCGGGGATCAGACATGACAGTCTCCAAATCCGGGACCTTTAGGGCCAAAATTATGAGCGACGTCGCGCTCGTCAAGAGCCGCCAAAACGATGATTTCCAATTAGGACAGTAACGCTAGTGAATTAGGACACTCGCGCGGAAAACGAGGCTGGTCAGGATAGCGCCGGAGCCCGGAACCTGGTCAACGATCACGAATAGAGTCGACGCGACGAGCAGTCTCCGGTCGTTCTCGTACGGGAATCGCTCCTCCAAAGGCGGACGGGCTCTTTTTTGTTGTGCAACTTCTGACGGCCTGGCCCGTTGAAATTTGGGCCGACGCGCTGTTCAAATCGGGTCGGCGCGCTGCGCCTGGGATCGGTCCCGCAGTCAGCAAGACATCGGGCGGGGCCGGTCTTTTCCCGAGACCACCGGCGGTAACATTCAGAACGAGGTCTTGCTCCGTTTCGTGCTAATCTCCTGCTGGCGCAAACGGTAGCGTTCGTGAAGCTGGTCGACGTGGAAGCTATTGCTACCAACAGGAAACTTTCTAAGAAGACTCGAAGAGAAAACGCTCGAAAGGCGGCGCGGGCGCGTTGGAAAAATAGGGATTAGCAAGTGGAATTGTTCAATGATTTGGTGCTGCATCGTGTTCCCATTTTGTACGGTGGGTCAGTCGTAATTTGGCTGTCGCATCGTTTTCGCCAGAGCGCGGGCCTATTTATACTGTTGCCAGTCTTGCTCATCGTATCGACCGCATCGATTTTTTTGATTCTGGTTCGTACGCGTCATCCGATCGATTTCTTTGAACTTGCCGCAGTACTGCTATACGGAGTAAGCCTTTACGTTGTGGTGAGCGAGTTAATGATTCGGAAAGTGTCAAAATTGCTGACGAGAACGCGAGGCGAAAAATGGACGAAGGAGCTTGATTATATTTATCTGACGATCGGTTCGGTAGGTATCTTGGGTGCGTTAAACCGCGTCGACTTTCTGACAGGTCGGGTAGAAAATGCGGATATCATCGCCCCTCTCATTTTGACGACGGCCGTTGTTGTCCGTTTCATTAAGACGCGCGCGGAAATCGAAAAGTGGAATAAACCTGAGGAACAGACTACCTCTGGTGCATCGGGTAGGTCCTAGGTCTTATCTAACGAGGTTCAACTCTCTCCAGAAAAAGAGAAGCCGGTCGCACTGTTTAGGGGACGGATCGAGGATCGCGTAACTCTATCGGAATTACCTCCCGGTCTCACCTGGTTCAGAGCCAGAGCCGCCGGGCGGCTGAGTTCCAGCCGCGCCGAGTGCGTGGTGTCCTCTGTGATACCAACGGTTATAGCGATGATGATAGTGATGACGCCAATGATGATGCATCTTCGTCGACTCGGTTGATGGCGGCCGCGCTGGTTGCGGCGTTGATGTCTGCTGAGGAGACGGTTGCGGCGCGGAGGACGGTGGTGTGGATGGTTGGGTCGCCGGAACATCGCTCTTTCCAGGCTGATTGCCCGGTGCCTCGGTGCTCGGCGGCTGGTTCGCTGGCGTCGGGGCCTTTGGCGTCGGAGCTGGAGCCGGGGCCGGTGTTGGCGTTGGAGCCGGGGTTGGCGTTGGAGCTGGCGTTGGTGTTGGAGCCGGGGTTGGTGCTGGCTGCGTGTCTGTTTGGGCAAATGTGGTGCCGGATAATGTAAGAGCGAGCGCCATCGCCCCGTATTTCAGAAACCGCGATGTCATATTGAGCCTCCCCGGATCTTACGTCGATGATAACGACACATGAGAGCCGAAGTTCCGCTGCAAGGAAGACGTATTCGCGCGGGAAAAAAGCCGATCGCCCAGTTAGAGGCGACCGGCTCTCCAGAGCATTTCTGCTCTCTTCTCCGATCGAAGCGGCCGCCACGATCGGAGGCGCAAGAACAACAAGTCGTGAGCGCGAGGGTTCCGAACCTTTGGAGACTACTGCAAAATAATTTGCGCGCCCGATATGCTACAATAAAGCGGGCCGCTCTTTGTTTGAAGGCGGCTATCCTGCGCCCAAATACAAAATAGCCAGCCGCTTAGGGACGGCTGGCTACCAGAGTATCGCTGCCTACTCTGTCGGCCCGATTAGGGCGGGCGACCGAGTTACTCTTTGACAGCTTATTTGTTGGGTGCGGCGTCTCCTTGACCGGAGCCGCCCGCCGCCGGGCTGGTGCTCATCCTGTGCGACATACCCATGTGATGGTGGTGATGACGGTGGTGGTGCCGGTGATGCATCGGCATTTGACCTTCCTGCATCTCCATCTTCCCCGGCTGGTTGCCAGGTGCCTCTGTGCTCGGCGGTTGGTTCGATTGAGCGAATGCGGTGGTGGACAGCGTGAGAGCGGCGAGTAGCGCGCCGTATTTGATGAGCTTGGAAGACATGCGATATCCCTTGTTCGTATTTTGCCGCGTTAAACTACCAAGTATTTGACGGAAAGGTAAAGGCAGGAGGATAAAGAGAAGAAGCCGGCGTAGAGCCGGCTTCTTCCGAGCGTTGCCGCTCCATTTCCTCGACCGGATCGCGAGAGGGCCGAGGAAACCTTAGTTCCGTTGCGTGAGTGGTTCGTCCGTGGAGCGGACGAAATCCGACGGCGGTTGCATCGAGGCGTGGCTGTCAGCGTCAGTCTGACTTTTTTGCCGAACATCGGAATTTCTAGCGGGCTTCGTCTTGGGCTGGCGTTGCCGCGGAACCGACGTTGCCATCGCGGCGAGCAGCGCGGGGCACATAAACTGCTTCATCGTCGGAGCCTCCCTGTTGTCGGTTGAACGACGCGCGCAGAGCGAAGTTCCGGTGTTGTGGCGATACGCTACAATTAAGCAGGCCGCTCTTTATTTCCGGCGGGCGGCCCGCAAGCCATCCTGCAGAACACGGGCTCTGGCTCGCCGCGTCGCTCGCCCATGTCGAACAAGCTTCATATCGGATTTTAAAAACCGATCGAACTGCCCGAGGGTGGGTTTCTTTTCATAGGAGACGAAGCGAGGAAGGTTAAAGGGGCGAAGGTTTTTGATCCCAAAAAGGATGTTCTAAATCCGCTTGCGCATGTTGATTACCGTTCCGCTTGCGCTTTCGTCGATATCATCGACAGCATATTCTCGCGTGGCGAAAAGACGCTAACGAAAGACACTGGCCTCGATTTCATTTCGGAGTGCCTTAATCGAAAACCTAAGTCGTCGGATGATACCGTTACCGGGGAAGCGCGCGTCTACGGGGCACATTTGGGCGTATACCAAGCTGCACCGTATCCTGCGGTCGCCGGTGCTGCGGCGAGTGCTGTGCGGCAGTAAAACTAACACCCGGAACACGCTGCATCCCGATTCAAAGATATTTGCGCGCCTGAACCGGGCGGAGCTCGGCGACTTCGACGCACTCGTGCTCGGACTATTTCTCATGGCGCATTTTAAAGTACAAATAATCGTCGAGGACTTCGGCTTTTATGGACGCGACACCCCACATAGGCCTGATCCGCCAGAACCGCCTCATCGCCGGGGTCAATTTCATGGACGAACTTACGCCCAACCTCCGCAATGGCGTCTTGCTCATCAAGGACAAGGAGGGCAGCGGCACGACCTATGACGATGCGGTCGAGCTTGCGAAATACGAGCGACTGACGCCGCACACGACGGAATGGGACGGGTGCGTGAAAGAGACGACGGCGTGAGTGCCGCGCTTACTTCTCTTCGGCCTCGCGTGCGTCGGCAGAGGTTTCGGGATAAGCGCCGTAAACCTTGTCGAGATATTCCACGATAGCCGCGCGATGGCTGATGAGGTCGAGCGCGATCGCTTCGAGCCTTTCGAGATTCCTCTGTGCCACGCATTGGGACTGTCGAAGCGGTGTCGGTCGGTCGCGTCACGATGCGGCGCTCAAGCGCGCGAGCGGCGTCGTTCTCCTCGATGAGCTGGTCGACCTCGGCGAGTATCTCCAATAGGGCGGTGCGTATTTCCATTGATCGAAGCCGTCTATTTCTTCGATGCCG
>JASLHV010000028.1 GCA_030153205.1 Roseiarcus sp.
GAGCAGTTCGAACTGTTGCGCGCGGCCGGCTGCACGCTCGCCCAGGGCTTCATGCTGAGCCGGCCACGGCCGGCGGCGGAACTTGATTTCTCGCCGCCTTTTGCCGCGCTCAAAGTCGCGAGCTAGGCGTCAACGGCGGTAGCTCGTCGAAAAATTCCATAACCAAGCCTCGCGCACCCGTGCCATGATGCCGCCTCGCCTTCGAGCGCAAAGAGTGCAGTCATGAGTCATCGGATCAAGATCGCCATTCTCGACGATTATCAGAACGTCGCTTTGCGCTCAGCCGATTGGTCGACACTTGGCGACGTGGATATCGAAGTTCATAACGATCACATTGTCGACAGCGATCAACTCGTCGAAAGACTCGCGCCATGCGCCATCGTCTGCGCCATGCGCGAGCGCACACTCCTCGACAAGGCGCTTCTCCAGCGTCTTCCGAATCTCAAGCTCATCGTCAGCACCGGAATGAGAAATTCGGCGATCGACGTTCAAGCGGCGCGAGAGGCCGGCATTCTTATCTGCAGCACGGGCGGCTCGGCGACATCGGCGCCGGAGCTGACCTGGGCGCTGCTGCTCGCCGCCGCCCGACGTCTGCCCGCCGAGTTCAGTGCGATGCACGCCGGCCGTTGGCAGACGACGATCGGCCGCGATCTCGCTGGCGCGACCTTGGCGCTTCTCGGCCTTGGCGGCATCGGAAATACGATGGCGCGCTATGCCAAGGCTTTTGGCATGAACATTATCGCCTGGAGCGAGAATTTAGACGCAGCGCGAGCCGAGGCGGCGGGCGCGCGACGCGTCGAGAAAGACGATCTCTTCCGACATGGCGATTTCATCAGCGTGCATTTGCGCCTTTCACCGCGCACCCGCGGCCTCGTCGACTCCCATGCGCTTTCGCTGATGAAGCCAGACGCCATTCTCGTCAACACATCGCGTGGCCCGATCGTCGTCGAAGACGCTTTGATCAACGCCCTAAAGAACCGACAAATCGGCGGCGCGGCGCTTGATACTTTCGATATCGAACCTTTGCCGGCGGATCATCCGTTCCGAACGCTCGACAATGTCGTCGCAACCGGCCATGTCGGCTATGTCACCGAAGGATCGTACCGAACCTACTATGGCGAGACGGTCGAAAACATCCGAGCCTGGCTGGACGGTAAGCCGATCCGAGTGATGGACCCGTAAGGGTCTTCAGCTTCGTCCGACAAATTTCGCAGGCCGTTTTTCGAGGAAAGCGCGCACACCTTCCTTATAATCGCCCGACCGTCCCAATTGGCGCTGCAGGTCGCGTTCGACGTCAAGCTGTTCTGAAAGACTATTGGTCGTCACCTGTTCAATCCCACGTTTGATCGCAGTAAGCGCGGCAGCCGATCCCAGGCTGAGCCGTGAACAGATTGCATGCGCTTCGTTCATCAGCGCGTCGTCTGCGACAGTCTTCCAAATCAAGCCCCATTCCTCGGCTTTGTCCGCGCTGAGAGGTTCGGCCAACATGGCGAGCCCGCGCGCTCTCGCAGGCCCAAGTTTTTGGGTGAGAAAAAAAGTTCCGCCGGCGTCCGGCGCCAAGCCAATACGGGCGAACGCCTGCAGGAAGGTCGCGGAACGCGCGGCGATCACGATGTCGCAAGCGAGCGCGATATTGGCCCCTGCCCCCGCAGCCGGGCCGTTGACCGCACAAACGACCGGAAGCGGCATAGCGCGGAGGCGGCGGATCAACGGATTGTACAATCCGTCGAGGGTCGCGCCAAGATCGACAGGCGCGTCATCATCACTCATCGCGCGCTCGGACAGGTCCTGTCCGGCGCAGAAACCGCGGCCGGCGCCCGTCAGAAGAATGGCGCGGCAGGCGCTATCTCGTTCCGCTTCGACCAACGCGCTCCGCAAAGCGTGATGCATCGGCGCAATGAAGGCGTTGAGACGTTGCGGCCGATTGAGCGTGATCGCGCGGTAATGCGCGCCATCGGCGACAGCGCGATCCTCGACCAGGACCACATTCTCTTCCATGGGCTCCTCCTTTGGCCAAACTTCTAGCGCGATTTTCGCGGCGCGAGGATTTTATCAAACACCTGACGCGCCTCGCCGCGCGCCTGCGCTATTGCGCCCTCGAGCGATCGGATATCGGGCAGGCCCGCGGCGGCGGCAATGCGGCGGGTGACGCCAACCGCGGTCTTCTTTGGATCAAAAGGTCCGTCAACCGAGAGCCGCATCAATTGAGTCGCGTCCGTAAACAAGCGATGGGCGTCGACCAGCGCTTTCGTCTGATCGCCGGAAATAAGGCCCGCCTCGCCGGCCTTCGCGATGATAGCGCGGGTCGAGACGTCGCGGATCTTCGGATGAGTCCTGGCTTCAGCGAGGACGAGAAATTGTGCGATGAACTCTATATCGAGCAAGCCGCCAGCAACGAGTTTCAAATCCCAAGGATCGGTGTCGCCCTTCTCTTTAGCGATCAACGCGCGCATATCGCGGACGTCTTTGGCAAGCGCAACGTGGTCGCGCTCCTTTCGTAGAACGGCGCCAATCGTACGGTTGATCTCTTCACCGAGTTCGCTGTCGCCAGCGACAACGCGCGCGCGCGTCAGCGCCATATGCTCCCACGTTTCCGCCTCGTCTTGCTGATATTGCGCAAAGCCGCGAAATTGGGTCGCCAAGGGGCCTTTTCGGCCAGAGGGACGCAGTCTGAGATCAACTTCATAGAGACGCCCTGCCTTGGTCGGCGCAGTGAGGGCCGAGACTAGGCGTTGAGTTAAACGCGTATAATAGAGCACGGCCGGCAACGGGCGTCTTCCATTCGACTCCACGCCAGGTGGAAAATCATAAATGAGGATCAAGTCGAGATCCGAAGTCGCGGTCATTTCGCGCGAACCAAATTTTCCCATTCCGACGAGGGCGACGCGGCCGCCCTCGACACGGCCATGCTCGATAGCGAAAGCCTTGCTAACATGTTCGAGTAAGGCGCCGACGGTCGCTTGGGCAAGCGCGCTATAAGCGTGGCCTGCGCGGTCAGGATCCAGCACGCCGGAGAGAAGCCGGACGGCGATGAAGAACATGTCTTCCGCGGCGAAATCACGGACGCGGTCGAGAATATTTTCAAAAGTCGCGGCGCCCGCGAGATACGCCTTCAATCGCGCGGTCAGCGCCGCCTCGTCGAAACTGGCGCCCCGGGACGGGTCGATGACCCCGTCCAAGACATGCGGCCGCGTCGCGATGACATTAGCGAGGCGCGGCGCGCTGCCGATTACATCGGCGAAGAGTTGCCGCAATTCGGCGTTGGAGCGCAAGATCGAGAAGAGTTCGACCGCTGCGGTCATCCGGGAGAGCGCCGCGTCGAGCGTCGCCAGCGCGGCGTCCGGATCGCCAGAGGCGGCGAAAGATTCGAGCAGCGCCGGTACAAGCTCGGTCAAGGTCTCCCGCGCCCGTTGGCTTTGGATCGCCGCGCGTCGGCCGAAATGCCAGCCGCGGATCGTCTCTGCCGCGCGCTCCGGTTCCTGAAATCCCATACGACGCAGCGTGTCGAGCGTTTCCGGATCGTCGACGACGCCGGTGAAGACAAGACTGCCGGCTTGCGCGTCAAGCCCAGGCGCGTGTTCGAACAATCGCGCATAATGGGTTTCGACGCGGCGCAGATGGCGCAGCAATTCGTCAGTGAAGCGCTCAAGCCGATCATATCCACAGAATTTGGCGAAACGCGTCAGATCATGCTTCTCATTCGGCAACCGTTGCGTCTGCTCGTCGGCGATCATTTGCAGGCGATGCTCGACGCGGCGAAGAAAGTCGTAGGCCTGCGACAGTTCCTGTTCCGCCTCGGCGCTGACCCAGCCGTCCTCTCTGAGTTCGACCAACATGTCGAGCGTGCGCGCGCCGCGCATGCGGGGACGTCGGCCGCCGAAAATCAATTGCTGAGTCTGTACGAAGAATTCGATTTCACGAATGCCGCCGCGGCCGAGTTTGACGTCGTGACCGGCCGCCTTCACTTCCTCGTGTCCCTTGAAGGCGTGAATTTGCCGCTTCATGGCGTGGACGTCAGCGATCGAGGCGTAATCGAAATATTTGCGCCAAATGAAGGGCGAAAGATCGCTCAGAAACTTATCGCCAAGCGCCTTGTCGCCGGCCACTGGCCGCGCCTTGATCATCGCGGCGCGTTCCCAATTCTGACCGAGCGTCTCGTAATAGGCGTAGGCGCTGGATGTCCCCATCGCGACGGCTGTCGCGCCAGGGTCAGGGCGAAGCCGCAAGTCAACGCGCAGCACGTAACCGTCGCCCGTGTGTTCTTGAAGCAGGCGGGCCAGCGCTTTGGTAAGCCGCACGAAGAGCGGTCCCGGCTCAATCCCGGCCGGCGCGGTTTTTGCAAATTGATCGAAGAAGACCACGAGATCGACGTCGCTTGAATAGTTCAATTCGCGCGCGCCATGCTTGCCCAACGCAAGCACGACAATGCCGCTGTCTCGTTCCGGATCGGACGAGGCCGCATCAAGAACGAGGCGGCCGGCAGCGGCGTATTCACGCAAGAGGAACCGCAGCGCGGTCGACACCGCCGCGTCCGCGAAACGCGACAGCGCCTCAGTGACTTCGACAAGCCCCCAGACGCCGCCAATATCAGCTAAGGCGACGAGCAATGCGGATTCTCGTTTGGCGTGGCGCAGAGCGCGCATCAAATCGTCTTCGCTTTCGTCACGGCGCGCCGCCAAGGCGCCGATAAGCGCATCCCGCGACGCTTCCGGCGGCTGAGCGAGAAGACGGACGAGACGATCGGGCGCCTCCGTGATCAGCGCCCAGAGGTACGGAGAATGATCGGCGAGGCCGAGCATCAATGAACGTATTTTGTCGGTCTCAACAAATCGCGCGAGCGTCGCGCTCGATCCTTCGGCGAGCAGCGCGGCGAGCTTTCGCTTGGCGGCGGACGCTTGAGCAAGACGCGGCGCCGCGACGATGCGCTCCCCCAGCGCTTGGTTCATAGCGCCGCCGCTGCGCTAGGCGTTGAGGCCTCTTGTACGCCCGGCTCGGCGAGAACGGCCGGTCGGGCGGGTAGGCTAATGACGACTCTCAGACCCGGCGCATTGTCTTCGAGACGCACCTCGCCGCGATGAAGATGCGCGACAGCGGCCGCAAGCGAAAGGCCAAGACCAGAGCCGGGGCGCGTGCGCGCGCCCTCGAGCCGCACGAAGCGATCGAGGACGCGAGAGCGGTCCGCCGCGTCGATGCCAGGCCCATGATCGGCAATGATGATTTCAACATTGTCGCCGCCGCGTCGTACGATGACGTCCACCTCGACGCGCGGCGGCGCCGTCGGGCGGATATAATCGCCCGGCGCCGTCGGCGGCGCCAGCGCCAAAACCGGTTCAGGAGCGCCATATTTCAGGGCGTTATCGATGAGATTGGCGATGCTTTGACTCAGCAGCTCACGATTGCCGCGCGCGATGATCCCGGGCTCAATCTGCGCCGTCAATACGGCGCCGGCGTCGTCCGCAGCGGGCTCGTAGAGTTCAACCACCGCGCTTGCCGCCTCCCCGATGTCGAAATCCGTCAGCGCCGAGCGATCCGCTCCGGCTTCCGCCCGAGCAATCATCAAAAGCGCATTGAAAATTCTGATCAAACCGTCGGATTCTTCGATCGTACGTTCGAGGGCGGCGCGATAGTCCTGCTTGTCGCCTTCGAGGCGAAGCGCGGCCTCTGCGTGGTTACGCAATCGCGTCAGGGGTGTGCGCAGGTCATGGGCGATATTGTCCGAAACCTCGCGAAGACCCGCCATCAATTCGCCGATACGCTTCAACATGTCGTTGAGATTTTCGGCGAGGCGATCGAGTTCGTCGCCGGAGCCCGAAACGGGCAAGCGCTCCGTTAGATCGCCGGCCATAATGGCGCGGGATGCGCTGCTCATCGCGTCGATACGACGTAGCACCCGCCGGGCGACAAAAAGGCCGCCGAGCGCGCCGAGAACGGCGAGGCCGACCAGTGAAATTGCCAGCGCCTTGACCATGACGGCGCCGATGCGCGAACGGTCCCGCATATCGTGGCCGACCAGGAGGCGAAAGCCGCCGGGCAGAACGAATATGCGTGCGAGGGCGCGTCGATCGGTAGCCGACTCGTCCGTGGTCTCGTAGGGCGTTTCGGTAAATCCTGGTTTATCGAGTACCCCGGGCGGCAGACGCTCGATATTTCCGGCCAGAGTTTCGCCCGCAAAATTAGTCAGAAGATAAAGCGACGAGCCTGGCTCGTGCGTGCGCCTCTCGATAATAAAACCCAATCTGCGAATACCGCCTTGCGCATATTGTTCGGCGAGGCCATCGGCCTCGGCGGCGATCGTTTGCTTGGTTTCATCGTCGACAAGCGCGGTGATCTCAAAGGCGACGACGCTCAGCACCATTCCGGCGCCAAGCGCGCTGACCGCCAAAAAGGCGAGCGACAGCTTGAAAGCTGTCGTGCGAAAGAGCTTACCGAGCGCCATCACGCAGCATATAACCCGCGCCGCGCACCGTATGAAGAAGGGGCGGATCAAAGTCCTTGTCGATCTTGGCGCGCAGCCTCGAGACGTGCACGTCAATGACATTGGTCTGCGGATCGAAATGATAATCCCAAACATTCTCGAGCAGCATGGTCCGCGTGACGACTTTGCCCGCGTGTTGCATGAGATATTCGAGCAGACGAAATTCGCGCGGCTGCAGGACGATCTCGACGCCGCCGCGCGTCACTTTGTGCGAGAGACGGTCAAGCTCGAGGTCCGCGATCCGGTAGGCGGTCTCCTCGCTCGCGCCTTTTGGCCGTCGCCGCGCCAATGCATCGACACGGGCGAGCAATTCTGAGAAAGCGTACGGTTTGGCTAAATAGTCGTCGCCGCCGGCGCGCAAGCCTTTGACCCGATCGTCGACTTGTCCGAGCGCCGAGAGGATCAGGGTCGGCGTATCGACATTCTGCGCCCGCAAGGCGCCAATCAAAGACAAGCCGTCCATCTTCGGCAGCATACGATCGACGATGGCGACATCATAGCCGCCCTCGCGCGCGAGGTCGTAGCCAGTCACGCCGTCGGCGGCGTGGTCGGCGACATGGCCGACCTCCCGAAAGGCCTTGACGAGATAGGCGGCCGCGTCGCGGTCATCCTCGATGATCAGAATCCGCATGCCAGACATATAGCGGCTCCCAAAAGAAAACGGCAGGCCAGGTTGCGGGCCTGACCTGCCGCCGCTTAATCCGACACTGCGTCAGGGGCATAACGCGTTGCGTCGGAGGCTACTCAAGCGGTCACGTGGCCGCCTGGGTCGAGACGGCGACAAAACGAACATTGTCGCCAGATTTCACACGGAGCAGAACCGCCTTGCGTCCTTCGTTCTTGGCGGTGGAAAAGGCGGCCGACACATCGCTCGGCCGCATGACCGGCTTGCCACCGGCGTCGAGGATTACATCGCCCTGCTGCAGGCCCTTCTGGGCCGCGGCGCTATCCGGATCGATATCCTCGACAACGACGCCATTCTTGCCGCCGCCGACTGGCGCCAGGGTGAGGCCGAGCTTGGCCATTTCGGCCTTGCCGGTGTCGTCGCTCTTGCCGGCGTTGTCGTCGTTGGCGGGCGTGTTCATCGCCTGCTTGTCGTTCGACATCTGGCCGAGCATCACGGAGACGGTTTGGGTCTCGCCATTGCGCACGATCGTGAGATCCGCCGATTTCTTCGGGCCGAGCGCCGCCACCTTGCGGGCGAGATCATGCGGGTTGGCGACATCTTCGCCATTCAGCTTGGTGATGACGTCGCCCGATTTCACGCCGGCCGCTGCGGCAGGCGAATCCTTCTGAGAGCTTGCCACCAGGGCGCCGCCAGTCTGCTTCAGGCCGAGGCTGTCGGCGATATCCTGGCTGACCGGCTGGATTTCGACGCCAAGCCAGCCACGCGAGACCATGCCGTTGCTCTTGAGCTGCTGCACCACGTTTTGCACGACATCGCTGGTGATGGCGAAGCCAATGCCGACGCTGCCGCCGGAGGGCGAGAAGATCGCGGTATTGACGCCAACGACTTCGCCTTCATTATTGAAGCTCGGGCCGCCCGAATTGCCGCGATTGACCGGCGCGTCGATCTGCAAGAAATCGTCGTAGGGGCCAGAGCCGATGTCGCGGCCACGCGCCGAAACGATGCCCGCGGTGACCGTGCCGCCGAGACCGAAGGGATTGCCGACCGCGATGACCCAGTCGCCAACGCGCGGCGACTTGTCGGCGAATTTCACGTAAGGATAGTCACTGCCTTCCTTGACTTTCAGCAAGGCGAGGTCGGTCTTCGGATCGGTCCCAATAACTTTGGCCGGAATGCTCTTGCCATCAACCGTCGTGACGGTCACCTCGGTCGCGTGGTCGACGACATGGTTGTTCGTTACGATATAGCCGTCGGATGAGATGAAGAATCCGGAGCCCTGAGCCATTTCGAGATGATGCGGATGATGATGGGGCATGCGCATGCTCGGCCCGTCGCCCTCGTCGCCAAACGGATCGACGCCTTGGCCAAACTGGCGGAAAAAGCGATCAAGCGGGCTGCCTGGGCTCATATCCGGGCCGCTCGACTGCGCGTCCTGCTCGGCGTCACGCATCGTCACTTTCACCGAAACGACGGCGCCCTTCACGTGATCGACGACATCAGCGAAGGAGGCAGGTCCAGACGGCTGAGTCGCCTGAATGGCCGAGCCCTGAGCAATGGCCGGATAGGAAACAAGCGGCAGGCCCTCAAGCGTCAAGCCGCCGACGGCCGCAACGGCGACCGCGCCGAGAAGCGCGCCGCGCAGTTTGCGGGGGCCAAAATTCGAACGATCGGGAAAGCGCATCTGAATCTCCTTGGTGACGCGGGCCTCTCTGAGGCTTGGTCCGTCGATGTGGCGTGGAGAATGAAGGATCGCCGTTTACGGCGCGATGGCGCGAACATGAAGATTTGTTAAGGCGCCAGCGGCGATATTATGCCGCGTAACTTCTTAGAATCGCTGTCAAATCTTATTGTCGTCCAACAGGGCGGCGACCCGACGCTCTTCATCCGGCGTCAGCGCAGACGGAGAAAGGCGCGCCTGGCTCCGGCGGCGCAGGCTGGACAGGAGAAAAAGAGCGCCCCCGAGAAGCAGCAGGGGTGGGCCGCCCCAAAGCATCAGCGTGTTCAACTGCAACGGCGGCTTGAGCAGAATGAAATCGCCGTAGCGGGAGACCAGAAACTCTCTGACCGTATCGTCGCTCTCGCCCTTGGCGAGATGTTCGCGGATCAAGACGCGAATGTCATGGGCGAGCTGCGCGTCTGAATCGTCAATGGATTGGTTCTGACAAACCATGCAGCGCATTTCCGCCGAGAGCGCACGGGCGCGTGCTTCGAGGGCGGGGTCAGCGAGCATTTCGTTGGGTTGCACGGCGTGGGCGCTCGCCGTAACAAAGAGGGCAAAGAACGCAAAGAACAGCGCCGTCTTGATTCTATTCAAGGCGCCGCTCCGGACAAAGGTACGATGGCGGCCCTTGCCCTCGCCGGAGCGCCGACCCGCAAGCGGCGGTCGGCAAGGGACAACATGCCGCCGAAAGCCATGACGCAGGCGCCGATCCAGATCAATGTCACCAGCGGCTTCCAATAGAGCCGCGCGGCGATAGCCCCGTCCGTCTCGTCGCCGATTGAAATGTAGATCTGGCCGAGATCGAGCGTAACGATGCCGGCTTGTGTCGTCGACATCTGCCGCGCGGGGAAAAATCTCTTTTCGGATTCGACTTCGCCCACGACCGTACCGCCGCTGCGGATCGCTGCTTTGGCGACAAGGTCGCGATAGTTTGGTCCGACCCTCGGTTGCAAGGATTCGAAGACTATTTCGTAGGGACCGACCATGCGCGGTTCGCCGATCTTCATCGCCGCGATCGTCTCGGCGCCGAAGCCGGTCATCGCGAGGCCGAGCAACGTGAGGCCCACGCCGATATGGGCGATCGCTGCGCCCCAGGCAGAGAGGGGCAGGCCAAACGCACGCGAAAAAACGACCTGAAGCGAAGCGCCGCCACGCCAGGCGCGGGCGGCGATTTCACTCAAGGCGCCGAAGATTACATAGACGGCAAGGCCGGCACCGAGCGGCGCGAGCACAGGGCCGCCGCGCGTTAGCGCGAGGAAGGCGATCGCGACGCAAAGCCCCGCCGCGCCGGCGACGGCGAGGCGCTGCGCTACGCCGAGAAGATCGCCACGTTTCCAGGCAAGCGACTGGCCGAAGGGAATGATCGCGCAGAGCGCTATCATGAGCACGCCACAGGTGAGATTGAAGAAAGGCGCGCCGACTGTGATTTTCGCGCCGGTCAATTGTTCGAGTACGAGCGGATAGAGCGTGCCGATCATCACCGCCCCGCAACTCGTGGTCAGAAAAAGATTGTTGAGAACCAGCGCGCCTTCCCGCGAGATCGGCGCGAAGAGGCCGCCCTGTTTGAGCACCGGCGCGCGCCAGGCGAAGAGGCTCAGCGCCCCGCCGATGAAAGCGGCGAGAATGAGCAGAATGAAGACGCCGCGGCGGGGATCGCTGGCGAATGCATGGACGGACGTCAGAACGCCCGAGCGCACCAGAAATGTGCCGAGGAGCGAAAACGAGAAGGCGAGAATGGCGAGGAAGATCGTCCAGACTTTGAGCGCTTCGCGCTTCTCCATCACCGCGACGGAGTGAACGAAGGCGGTGCCGGCGAGCCAGGGCATGAGCGAAGCATTCTCGACCGGATCCCAGAACCAAAAGCCGCCCCAACCGAGTGTATAATAGGCCCAGTAGGAACCCATTGCGATGCCGAGGGTCAGAAAACTCCAGGCGAGCAACGCGAATGGCCTTACGAAGCGCGCCCAAGCGGCGTCGATACGTCCTTCGATCAAAGCGGCCGCGGCGAAGGAGAAGACGATCGAAAAGCCCACATAGCCGAGGTACAGAAGCGGCGGGTGAATGGCGAGGCCCAGATCCTGTAAGACAGGATTGAGATCGTGTCCTTCGAATGGCGCCGGAACAAGACGCGCGAAAGGATTCGACGTCATCAGGATGAAAGCGAGGAAAGCGCTCGATATCAGCCCTTGGACGGAGAGTACATTACCCCTCAGGACAGGCGGAAGACCACGACCAAAGGCGGCGACTATAGCCCCAAACGTCGCCAGAATAAGAACCCAGAGCAGCATCGAGCCCTCGTGGTTTCCCCAGACGCCGGTGATCTTGTAGATAGTCGGAATGGCGGTGTGGGAATTCTCGGCGACGTTGAGGACCGAGAAATCCGAAACGAGATGCGCCTCGATCAAAGCGGCGAAGGAGAGCGCAACGGCGACGAATTGGCCAAGCGCCGTCGACCGGCCAACGCTAATGAGACCTTCGTCTCGTTTCGCCGCACCCCACAGAGGTACGATGGATTGCGCCAAAGCCAGCGCTAGCGCGAGCGTGAGCGCATAGTGGCCGATCTCGACGATCATGATCCGCCTCCGCCCTCTTGCCACCGGCCTTGCTTCTTTAGCGCATCGACGACTTCGCGCGGCATATAGCGCTCGTCATGTTTGGCGAGAATCGTATCGGCGTGGAATTTTCCCGGCGATTCGAGCGCGCCCTCGGCCACGACGCCCTGCCCTTCGCGGAAAAGATCGGGGACCTGACCTTGATAGGTGACAGCGACGTCATGGGCGTTATCGGTGATAACGAAAGAAATTTTTCCGCCCTCCAACTTCACGAGCGAGCCCGGCTTGACCAGCCCTCCGACGCGCAATCGCGCGCCCGGTTGTACATCTTTCTGCGCGAGTTCGCTCGGCCCGTAGAAAAATACGATGCTGTCGCGAAGCGCATATAGAGCAAGGCCGGCCGCGAAGGCGACGACGCAGAGCGCGACTGCGATGATCGTGAGCCGTCGTCCCTTGCGTGTCACGTCAACCCTCCAGCCCCAGCTCTTTGGCGAGCGCGTCAAGGTCGTGCTTGGCTTGATCGTCGCCATTGAGCGCTTGCCGCGCTTTAGCGAGCGCGGCCTTGGCTTTATCGGTTTCCTGCAAGACGGAATAGGCGCGGATGAGTTGCCGCCAACCCTGCGGGTCGTCGCCTTTTTCCTCCAGGCGCGCGGCGAGACGCGCGACCATGCCGCGAATGGCGGCTTGTTGCTGGTCGCCGCTGAGCGAAGCGATGCCCGCGGCGGCCTCAGCGGGCGGCGGCGCGATTTTCGCCGAGGACGTTGGTTCTTTCGAGCCGAGCGCGGCGAGACGCCCGCGGACGAGGGGCGCCCATGGCGCATCGGGGCCGGCGTCCTGAAGCAACTTCTGATAAAGTTCCATCGCTTGCGTTTTGTCGCCGTCTTGCTCGGTGGCGAGGGCGACGTAATAGCGGGCCTTCGGCAAATCGGGCTTCTCAGCGAGCGCTTTCTGAAAGGAGGCGCGCGCATCCACCGTTACGACGCCAGCAGCCGCTGCGACTTGCGCTTCGCCGTAATCGGCTCGCGTCTCTGGATTGTCGCCGAGCAGGCGCAACGCTTCGCCATAGGCTTTGACCGCCTCGTCATAGCGAGCAAGACGCATATAGGCGGGCGCGACCACCTTGAAGCCGAGTCCATCGTTCGGATAGGCGATAAGATGCGCCTCGATCTTGGCGACTGCAGCGTCGAGAGTGTTGCTGTTGAGACGCGCATAGATCGGCTCGTCGCGCGCACCCGGGCTGCCAAATCGAGAATAGATACCCAACGCGACAAGCGGCACGCCAACGAAAACGATCAGTCCGGCGGCGATGCGACGCGCACTCGTACCGGTATTCGCTCTGCCGTCGCCTGAAGCGCGCTCGTTTGCTGCGATCAGACGGCGCGCCGCCTCAATGCGCGCACCTTCAGCCTCTCCTTGCGGTAGTTGACCTCGCCCGACGTCGCGATCGATCTCGGCGAGCTGCGCTTTGTAAAACGCAATCGTCCGCGCTTCGCCCTCCGCGGCAGAGTTTTTGCGCGCGAGCGGCCAAAGCGCGCAGAGCACAGCCGCGCCGGTCATTACAGCGAAAACGGCCCAGATCATCGGGACGAAACGGCCTCTCTCCAGGCACAAACAACATTATCAAGCGGTGATTTCACCGGCTGACAATACAGGACGCCGCGCGGCGAAACGATGGCCATATGAACGAGAACTGTTAATGAACCGCGTTTCGAATTCGCAAGACGCTTTTATTGATTGGAATGGGCGAGTTCTTGGCTAGCCGCCCACAGGCGGCGCGCGGTTTCATCGTCCCGAGCGGCGGCGGAGGGCGTCGCTTCGCGCCGATCGACAAAATAGAGGCCGTTGTCGCTTGCGACCTCCGGCGAAGAGGCGAGATAGACGATCGTTTCCGCGCCCTTTTCCGGCGTCCGCGCAAAAAATTTTGCGAGCCAGACGAGCCCGCCTAAGACGCCGCCGGCTTCGTCGCCGAAGCGCGTCGCCACGAAGCCGGGATGCAAGCAATTGGTGCTGACACCCGTCCCGGCCAAGCCGCGGGCGAGTTCGCGAGTGAAGAGGATATTGCAGAGTTTGGAGCGTCCATAGGCCCGCATCGCGCTGTAGTTTCTCTCGCTTTGTAGATCGTCGAAATCGATCTTGGCGCCCTGGTGGGCGTCAGACGCTGTATTCACGATCCGGGCAGGGGCTGAGGCCAACAGCTTTTCGCGCAACGCCTCGGTTAGGGCGAAATAACTCATGTGATTGAGCGCGAAGGTCATTTCCAGTCCGTCGACGCTAATGCGGCGGGACGAAAAGATCGCGCCGGCGTTGTTGACGAGGACGTCGATCCGAGGCGTATCGGCTGCGACGGCGGCGCCGATCCGCCGGACTTCGGCGAGACTAGAAAGATCCGCGCAATAGAAACGGTGCGGCGCGCGGCCCTTGGCGTTAAGACGCGCCAACGTCGCTTCGGCTCGGGCCGCTTTGCGCGCAATGAAGACGATCGTGGCGCCGGCGTCAGCCAAAGCTCGGGCGGCGACCTCGCCAATGCCAGAGGTCGCGCCGGTCATCACGACGGTCTTACCCTGCATTGCGAGTGGCTCCGTCAGGACGATCGCTCAGTTCGATCAGCTGGACGACATGCGCCATGAGCCATCCGGAGCGCGACAGGCTGAGCCGTGACCAATATAGGGACGCCCGGCGATATAGACAGTCTGCGAGAACGGGCGGCAGGAGCCTTGAGCGGCCCCCGCTTCGGCGTAGCCATAGACGCCGCGGTCGCCACGCCAAGAGCTGCGTTGACCGGTCTCAAGGGCGGCGACTTGAGCCTTATAAGCGGCGACGCGATCTGAATTTTCAAGGCCCAGACCAACCGACCCGGCGAGAACGCCGCCGAGCATTGAGGGGTCGACATTTTCAGGGATCGGCACTGGTTGAGCCGGCGAGGCGCTGACCGCGGCGACAGGCGGCGGCGCGCTTTGATTTGTCGGCGTGCAGCCAGCCAGGGCCGCCGCAACCACGCCCATCGCCAAATGTCGTCGCCATGCCATGGTGGAAAACCCTTTCACTTTTCAATGGAGCTAAGACGCGGGCAAACGCAGGGTCGCGCGTAAGCCGCCGAGAGGACTGTCTTCGAGCAGAAGAGCGCCGCCGTAAAGATGCGCAAGATCAACAATGATCGAAAGGCCGAGGCCAGAGCCCGGCCGCGACTCGTCGAGCCGTTTGCCGCGGCGCAAGGCGTCGGCGCGGGCTTGTGGATCGAGGCCGGGCCCGTCGTCGTCGATCTGGGTAATGAAAAAGGGACGGCCGCTCGCGTCGGGCCGCGGATCGCGAGCAGCGTGGATATCGATCCGCTCGTGGGCCCATTTGCCTGCGTTATCGAGCAGATTGCCGATTAAATCGGTCAAATCCTGCGCCTCGCCGCGGAAGCGAAGGTCGTCGGGCGCATCGATGGAGAAAGCCAAGGCGCGGTCGCGATAGACCTTCTCGAAAGTCCTCGTCAGGCTTTCGATGACGGGCTTAACCTCTGTCGCAGAGCCGATGGCGGTGGCCCGTGCGGCGGCCCTCGCCCGATCGAGATAGAACGCGACCTGATGACGCATCACCTCTGCTTGCTCTTTGGTTTTCTCGGCGAGCGTTGGGCTGCCCGCGTCAGCTTCGTTGATCAAAACGCTCAGCGGCGTTTTTAGGGCATGAGCGAGATTGCCGACTTGCGTACGGGCGCGCTCGACGATCTCGCGATTAACGTCGAGCACGAGGTTCACTTCCCCGGCGAGGGGCGCAATGTCTTGCGGAAAGTCGCCCTTGATCTGCTCGGCCTCGCCGCGCCGAATCGCCGCGACGCCTTCCTGAAGAGCGCGCAGCGGCGACAACCCGAAACGCAAGGCCAATGCCGTTGATCCGATCAACGCAACGGCGAGCAGGAAGAACGTGCCGCTCAGCGCATACTCGAAACTTTCGATATCGTACTCGATTTCCTCGGCATTGGCGGCGACTTGGATTAAGTACGTCCCTTCGTCGCCGGCGTCGATCACGCGCTCGACCAGGCGCAAACGGCGATCGTCCGGTCCCGTTACATAGCCGGCATGGGGCAGGCCTTCCTCGGAAGCCGGCACATTTTCCAGTCGGGGCAACAAAGATGCGGCCAGGGACGGCGACGTCTTGATATCTGGCTTGTTGTCATCGTTCTTACCCGCGTCGAGCCGTGTGATTTGCCAATACCAGCCCGAGCGCGCGAGGCCAAATTCCGGGTCGATGAGTTGCACCGGTCCCGTCTTTGATTCGTCACCAACCATCGCCGCGACGTTCACGACGAGAGCCTTGAGATAAACGCCCAACCTCTCGTCGAAAGCCGCTTCCGTGGAGCGCTGATTGATCGCGGATAGAACCAAACCTGCCACGAGAAGAATCGAGGCGCACCAAAAAGCCGCCGAAAGGAAAAGACGCGAGGCGATCGATTGCGCCTTAAGCGCCGTAAACATCTAATCCTCGCAAACAATGGCAGGGCATCTGTTGCGCCTCGTCAGCGCCGTGATTTGCCGCTGGCGCTCGTCTCGCTGGCCTCGGCTTTTTCGCCTTGCTCACCATTGGCGGGAACGAGATAGCCCAATCCGCGAACGGTCTGAATTGCATCAACGCCAAGCTTCTTTCGCAATCGTCCGACAAAGACTTCGATCGTGTTCGAGTCGCGATCAAAGTCTTGATCGTAGAGATGCTCGACGATTTCGCTGCGCGAAACGATGCGACCCGCATGATGCATGAGATAAGCGAGAAGGCGATATTCATGCGAGGTGAACTTAATCGTCGCGCCATTGACCGTGACGCGGCCGGTCCGCGCGTCCAACCGCACCGGACCAGCGACGAGTTCGTTTGTCGCGTGACCGGCGGCGCGGCGGAGCAACGCGCGTAAGCGCGCCAGAATCTCCTCCATATGGAACGGCTTGGCGACGTAATCATCCGCGCCTGCATCAAATCCTTGGACCTTGTCGCTCCAGCGATCGCGCGCGGTCAGGATCAATACCGGCATCGATCGCCCGGCGCGACGCCAAGCTTCGAGAACGGCGACGCCGTCGCGTTTGGGCAGGCCGATGTCGAGAACCACGGCGTCATAGGGCTCGGTGTCGCCGAGGAACCATCCATCTTCACCGTCATAGGCCCGGTCCACGGCATAACCAGCGCCTTCGAGAGCGGTGGCGATTTGTCGATTGAGATCGCGGTCGTCTTCGACGACGAGCAAGCGCATATTTGTTTCAAGTCCTCGGAGACGCTTCGCGCAAATTATGAGAGCTAATGAGTTTACCCGTCGCAGCGTTGATAACCAAATGCGCCAGCCGTCCGCGACGATCTAGCAGGGCTATTTCATAAACGAACTCCTCGCCGAGTCGGCAGAGTTTAGCGGACAGCGCTTCGGATTTGGCGATTCCCGCCGCGCTCTTCAGCGCTGCGAAGGGCTCCAGGAGCCGATGAGCGGCGATCTCCTCACGGGTCTCGCTTGACGACAGACAAATGGGACGCAACGTCGCCTCCGCCGCCAGCGCGCTGGAGGCGATAAAGAGCGCGCTAGCAAGCGAAAGAAAGAAATTTCGCGCCATAAGGAAGCCTCGCCCGCCCCGCCTGAACGACGTATGAATAGGTCTTGGAAAGCCTCTAGCGAAGAGAGGCGGCCCATCGGAAAATCACTGCCCCAAAGCGCCTTCTTGTCGCATTTCCGCGACGGAGAAGCATAGTCCGGAAAGGCTGACAAGCGCGTGATCAGGCGACGAATTGGGTATTCAGTCAGATGGGGCGCAGAGAAGACCGGGGATCGCCCCCCCGCGACGAGGCGTTCTTTCCGTCGCTGGTTCTTCCCATGCGTCCTTTCCACAGTCGCCGCGCTAAGCGCGCGTCCCGCCTGTGCGCTGGTCGGGGTGACCGAGGACGACAGGTCGTTTGCATCGCATTTGGTGATGGTCGTCAGCCGCGGCTTCGATCAGACTGGCTTTTGTACCGGGGTGGTGATCGGGCCGCGTGCGATTCTCACTGCAGCGCATTGCCTCAAGTCGATTGACAATATGCGGATCGGCTATCGCGCCGAGAGCGGCGACCCGGTGTTCGTGGAAATCGCCAAGGCGGAAGCGCATCCGCTCTATCGGGCCGCCTCGATCGCCAAACGGGTCGTTTCGATCGACATGGCGCTCATCGAAACGCGCCCTCCGCTGGGCAATCGCTTTTCTCCGGCTGCGCTTGACAACGACGCCGCTCCGGCGATCGGACAGCCCCTCAAGATTTTTGGCTATGGGGTAGCCCGTGAAGGCGATGACAAGACGGCGGGCGCCCTGCGCGCGGCGAGACTGGCGGTGCGCGGGCCGCGCTCTCCGATCACGCTTTGGGCTGAGGATCCCAATCATGCCGGCACAGGAGCGTGCACCGGCGATTCTGGTGGACCGATCGTCTCGGCTGAAAGTGGGAAAGTCGTGGCGATCACAGCTTGGTCAGCCGGCGATGGTCACGGCCGCCGCTGCGGCGCCCTGACCCAGGGTCCGCTGGTCGCG
>JASLHV010000032.1 GCA_030153205.1 Roseiarcus sp.
CGCGAGAGTTCGACGAGGTCGGCGGAAATATCGAACGTTTCCTCCGCGCCGCGGTGGACGCCGCCAATGCCGCCGGTCGCAAAAATTTCGACGCCGGCGAGCGCGGCGATATACATCGTCGCCGCGACCGTCGTGCCGCCCGTGCCGCCCCGCGCAAGAACCGCCGCCAGATCGCGCCGCGACGTCTTGACGACGCCGCCGGAGAGACGGGCGAGCCTTTCCAAGCCGGCTCGGTCGAGGCCAACGACCATGCGTCCGTCGACGACTGCGATGGTCGCGGGGGCCGCTCCTTGCGCCCGCACAATCTCTTCGAGTTTCAACGCCGTCTCGAAATTCTGCGGAAAGGGCATGCCATGCGTGATGATAGTCGATTCAAGCGCCACCACCGGGCGCCGCGCCGCAATCGCCGCCGCCACGTCCGCGCCAATGTCGAGCATGCGGTTGATCGTCATGAATAAAAGGCTCCCTTAAATGCGCGCAACCAATGGCCTCTCCATATCAGTTTCAGGCCGCACCAACCAAGGCGCGCCTGCGCGTTGATGGACGCGACCGCCGCGCAAGGTTAGAACGCCACGCTTCATGGAAAAGACCAGCGAAACGTCCCGCGCCGATGACGATCCGCCGCGCCGCACCGACTGGGGCCGGATCGGGCTGTTATGGCTCTGCGGCATGGGCGCCGGCTTGCAATTCGCCAAGGCCTCTATCGGTTTCGACGCGCTGGCTGCTTATTATCAGGCCTCGCCGACGCTTGCCGGCTGGCTGCTCTCGTCCGTCGGGGCGGTCGGCGTCGTTTTTGGCGCCACGGCTGGGCTGATCGTTGGCCGCGCCGGGCGGCGGCGCAGTCTTGTCGCGGCGCTTTTCGGGGCCTGCCTTCTTTCGCTGATTCAAGCAACGCTGCCGTCCGTCGGCGCCTTCATGACGACGCGTATTTTGGAAGGCGCGACCCATCTTGCGATCATCGTCGCCGCGCCGGTGTGCTTGCCGGACCTGACCGCGCCTCGTCACCGCGCGATCGTGATGGCGCTTTGGGGGACGTTCTTCAATGTCGCCTTCCTCATGGCCGGCGCCGTCGGGCCGGCGCTCCTGGCCGGTTTCGGCTTGAAGGGCCTCTTCGCGGCGCATGCCGCCTATATGGGTATTTTCGGCGTCGCGGCTTTTGTTTTCGCGCCTGCCGAAAGGACGAACGCCATAGGCGCCGATCCGACGCGGCTTTCCGCGGATTCGATTTTCGGTCAGCATGTCGAAGTCTATTCGGATCCTCGTACAGCAGTCCCGGCCCTGTGCTTTCTTTGCTATACGGGCATGTTCCTCGCACTGCAGACCTTCACGCCGGCGCTCGCCACGGTGGATGATCGTCCCTGGCTGGTTGTGGGCATGCCCTTTGTCAGCATTGTCACAACGCTCGCCGCCGGCGCGATTGCGCAATATTGGCTATCGCCATTCCGTCTCGCCGCCTTCGCATTCCTCGCCGTCATCGCCGCGAGCCTGGCGCTTCACGTCGCTTTTGTCGCCGGCTCCGGCGTTTTGCCGGTCGGTCTCTTGCGGATGGCTTTGGTGAGTCTCCTCCCCGGCGCGATCTACCCGATGATTCCGCTGCTTTGCGCTTCGCCTGCCGTGCAGGCGCGGGCCTATGGCGCCATCGCCCAATTGGGCAATGTCGGATCGGTCCTCGGGCCGCCGCTTTTCGCTGCGAGTTTTGCCGCGCTTGGCGCAATCGGTCTTGCTGTCGCGCCGATCGCGCTGTCGGCCTGTGGCTTTGCGTTGGCGAGTTTCGCCGCGCGCAAATTCGCCGTCGTGGAAATCGCGCCGGCTTGAATGGGTTGGGCTGCGCGAAAATTGGCGCGGCCTCGTTGACCATGCTATCCCGGCCTGGCGGCGCGAGGCTTTGAGCCCTGGAGGGGGCTGATCGGCCATGGACGAGAAGCAAACGGACCATCTCAAAAGCGTGCCGTTGAGTCTCAAGGCGGCGATGCGGCGCGCCCGCGTCGAAGGCGTCGAGCAGAGCCAAGCGGTCGCCGACGTTCGAGAAACGGAAGTCGCGCGGCTCGAAATCCTCGAAGAGGCGGTTCGTCCAGTCCTCGATCAATTGCCTCTCGATGTCGATATTTTCGACGCCGGCATCGCCTATGGCGAGCGGCCCCGCCTCTTCATCGACATGATCGGCTTCGTTGAAATGGCGCACGATCGTCGTACTTACCGCTTCCTGCAAGATACGCGGCACGGCCGCTCCGTCATCGCGGAGAGCGATCGGCTCGAACGTATGGTCGAGGCGGTGACCAATTACATTGCGCGACGATTGGTCGAACGCGAGAGGGCGCTGGCTTCGGACTGGCGCAGCCGCGACGCCGTGACGCCGCTCGCCGCCCAAGCGCCGCTGGCGGCTGCTCAGAGCGCGCCCACGCTCGATCCACGGCCCAGAGGCGTTGCCGCCTTCGTGCAAGCCATTCTCGTTCTTCTTGGCGCTGTGACCTTCGGCGCGGCCGTGGTTTTCGGCGCGGTGACGCTTTGGCTGAACTATGGCCGCGCGCTGTGGAGCGCCCATATCGGGCCGCCGCCGTTCTGAACGGGCCGCCTTGATCTAGGGATTGATCTCGCGCAATTCGCCGATCTCACGCGGATTAGAGAGAGGCCCGCGCGCGCGACCCGACATGCGCCAGATTTCGCCCTGCCGCTCCAAACGCAAGAGGTGATAGGCGGCGTGGTAACGCGGGGCGTGCGATACCGACGAGGCGGAAGGCGCGCCGATGATCGGGATGCGTCCGCCGGCTGCACGCGACGCGCGGGACTCGAGATAAGCGATCGACGCCACGTGATTATGGCCGTGCAGGATCAACTCCGCGCCGATGCGCGCGAGAACTTTCTCGAGATCGCGCGCATCGACGAGGCGGCGCGGCAGCGGCGCGCCGGAATGCAACGGCGGATGATGGATCATGATCACACGCGCGAGATTTTCCCGGCGTGTTTCGTCGAGCAGCGTTTCGAGGCGCGCGAGCTGCGCGGCGCCGAGGCGGCCAGTCGCCATCAATGGGCCCGTGGGCAGGCCCGAGCAAAGGCCGATGAGAGCGATCGCGCCGCGCCGACGGAGGTACGGAAAGGTCGGGTCGCGCGCGATCTGTTCATCGCCGGCGACCCAGGGCGCGAAAGTCGCGGCGAGATGGGGCATGGAGTCGCGGACATAGGCGTCGTGATTGCCGGGCGTGAAGCTGACGTCTTTCGGCGCGCCAAGGGTCGAGAGCCAAGCCGCGGCGAGGGGAAATTCCGCCGGCAGGCCGAGGTTGAGGATGTCGCCGGTCATCGCGATGTGATCGGGCTTTTGGGCGCGCAGATCCGTCACCAGCCGGCCCAACAGATCCATGTCATGGGCGCGGCCTCGCCCGCGCCGCCAGTTGATATAGCCAAGGCCGCGTTTATTGCTGAGCTCCCTGAGCGTCGGGCGGGGGAGCGGTCCGATATGCGCGTCGGTGAGATGCGCGAGGGTGAAAGTCATACGTCTTGCTCGTCGAAGGCCCTGGAAGGGACGATCCCTTTTCGTTCGGTCGCGGTCTTAAAGCAGATGAATCGTTAAAGGTTAGTCCCTGGCGCGAAACCTCGCCATGCTCAAAACGTGGCCGCGATCGCCTTACCGCGCGAGGCGGTCGCACAGGCCGGACGCGTGACAATCCTTGCCGGAATGGTTAGCGTAAGGCGTTGTACAGAAGAATTTTTAAAGTCATTTCAGGGAGAAAAATATGAGCAAGGAAAAGCGCAAGCGCCAGGAACAATCCGTCAAGCGTGGAGAAGTTGGTCGCGACGTCGCCGAATTTGCGGCGAAAGAGGAATCTTGGAAACTCGGCGCGACGTCGGATACGAAGGCCGATCACCATGAGAAGAAGCACAAGTATGTTGATGAACTCGTTCGCCTGCAATTTGAGCTGATCAAACTACAGGATTGGGTGCAAAAGGAAGGTCTCAAGGTCGTCGTCATATTCGAAGGGCGCGACGCCGCCGGCAAAGGAGGCGTCATCAAGCGAATTACCGAAAGCCTCAATCCGCGCGTCTGCCGCGTCGTCGCATTAGGGACGCCGACGGAAAAAGAGCGCGGCCAATGGTATTATCAAAGATATGTCGCGCAGCTCCCCGCGAAAGGCGAAATCGTGCTGTTCGACCGTTCATGGTACAATCGCGCCGGCGTCGAACACGTTATGGGATTTTGTACGGATGAGGAATACGAGGAATTCCTTCGCTCTTGTCCGATCTTCGAAGAGATGTTGGTCAAGTCTGGAATCATTCTCCTCAAATATTGGTTCTCGGTGAACGACGAGGAGCAAGAACGCCGGTTCAAGGAGCGGATTGAGAATCCTATAAAGCGCTGGAAGCTCAGTCCCATGGATTTGAAATCGCGCGAACATTGGGTTGAATATTCGCAAGCCAAAGACGTCATGCAGGCCCATACCGACACCGGCTTGTCTCCTTGGTACGTCGTTAACGCGGATAATAAGAAGAAGGCCAGGCTCAATTGTATCGCGCATCTTCTGTCGAAAATCCCGTATAAGGAGATTCCGCGGGCGAAGGTCGCGCTAACGCCGCGGCAGAAAGATCGCGGCTATGTCAGGCCGCCCAAGGAAAGTCAGCACTGGGTGCCCGAACTTTTCTAAAGAGCCCCCGAAACGCCGTGGTCCAGCCATGTCAAAGTAGCTTGGCCTCGGCGGTCGGGTACGAAACGTTCACGCACCGCCGATCAATATGCCCGCGATCAAGACGAGCACGCCGCCGATGACCACTTGGAACGCCGCCTGGAGGAAAGGCGTATCCATGAAACGCGCGCGGATATAGGCGATGGCCCAAAGCTCGACGAAGACGACCACGCCGGCGATGGCCGTGGCGATCCCAAAGGCGTTCGGCCAAGCGTCTGGCACGAGATAGGGCAGGGCGTGGCCGAGGCCGCCGAGGGCGGTCATGAGCCCGCAAACGCCGCCGCGGATGAGTGGCGCGCCGCGGCCGGTGAGCGAGCCGTCGTCAGACAAGGCTTCGGCGAAGCCCATGCTAATGCCGGCGCCGATCGCCGAGGCGAGGCCGACGAGAAACGTGCTCCAATTGCTATGCGTGGCGAAAGCGGCGGCGAAAAGCGGCGCTAGGGTAGAGACCGATCCGTCCATCAGGCCGGCAAGACCCGGCTGCACATATTGGAGGACGAACATACGCCGCGCGGTTGCGTCTTCCTTGTCGCGCTTCTCGGTCGGCAGGTTGGCTTCGGTAAGTTTATGGGCGAGGTCCTCGTGCCCTTGCTCGATTATCGCGAGCTCGCCAAGGAGCCGGCGCACGCCGACATCGGTCGCCTGCTCGGCCGCTTTCGAATAGAAATGCGACGCCTGCAATTCCATGGTCTCGGCTTGCTTGCGGATCGTGTCCAGGGACAGGTTTTTGGTGAGCCAAATCGGCCGGCGCTTCAGGAAGCCTTTGACATCCTCGCGCCGAATCGGCGGCAGGTTCTGGCCGAAGCGCTGCTCATACATGCCGAGAAGGCGGTCGCGATGGCCTTTTTCCTCCTCGGCCATTTCCTCGAAAATTTTTGCGGAATCAGGATAGCGCTCGGCGAGATCCTCGGCGAAAGCGAGGTAAATGCGCGCGTCTTCCTCCTCGGCGGCAATGCCTATAGCGAGGATTTCACGCTCGGAGAGATCGGCGAAGGCTTTCATAACGGGCTACAGATTAGAGTTATAATTATTCTAATGTAAGAAGCGTTTCAATTCAACACATCCCGGGCCGATGGGCGCAACGCCGCCTATCGTCCTTCCTTTCGCCACGTGCTAGCCAAGCGCGCGGCGCCGGCGCCGCCGGGAGACCCGCAGCGTTGTGACCGATCGCCTTCAATCGCTTTTCGCGCGGATAAGATCGCGCTTCTTCCACCTTTCCTTTCTTGCAATGCGGCCCATGACGCTGGGCGTGCGCGCCGCGGTCTTCGACGCGGAAGGCCGGATCTTTCTCGTGCGGCATACTTATGTGCCGGGTTGGCATTTCCCCGGCGGCGGCGTCGAAACGGGCGAAGCCGCTGTCGAGGCGCTGGCGCGCGAACTTGCCGAGGAGGGCAATATCGTACTACAGGAAGAACCCCGCTTACACGGATTTTACTTCAATGTCGCCGTGTCGAGGCGAGACCATATCGCGTTCTACGTTGTCACGCGCTTCACACAAAACGGCAAGCGGGAAGCAGATCGCGAGATTGCGGAGACCGGCTTCTTTGCGCGCGATGCCTTGCCGGGGACGACAAGCCGAGCGACGCGCGCGCGGCTTCAGGAGATTTTTGATAGCGCGCCGCCCACGCGAAGATGGTGATAAGACAATCGAAGGGTCGCCTCCGCCTAGGGACGTCCCGAATGATTTTGATTCGAGTTCTGCGAATTAAAGGCTTTCGCGATTTCATACGCAAATAAGGCAAAAAACATAAAAGCCGAACTGATCACAAGATAAATCGTCTCGACCGGAGACCATCCCAACGCGACATTCACGCCATAGAGCGCCAAGGCATAGAGGAGAGCGCCCGCCGTTGGCATGCGTAACATCTTCATAATCGAAAAAAACACCTTCCTAGAACCGGAAAACAAAGAACGCCTCGATCATGCCTGATCCCAGGTCGCCGTGGTAAAATCGATGATATATCAGAAGCTTGACGGATTTCGGCGATACGCGGCGGCATCTGCAAAACGAAACGCCTAGAGAAAGCATCTGATAAATCATAAAAATAAATTTATAATCCAGCCGGATACTGTCGAAAACAAGCCGGCTTGGCAACATCAATCTTAGACGCGCTCAACGGTTGCGCGCCGATCAATCCTTCAAGAATTCGTACTATTGCTTAGCGCATCATGTCGGCGAACGCGTTTCGCATGGACTCGCTCGATATGCCGAAGAGCCCGCCATAGGGAATGTCCATATCGAGGATGACGAAGACGGCGATGGTGACGGAAATACCGCAAAGGCCGATGACCATAATGCTCATCGTATTTGGCGGCGCCCTGAGGCCGAAACTGGCGAAAAGAATGACGAGCCAGAACACCAGGACCCAGTAGAAAGGCGCCGAGATCGAGCCATGAATACCCTCGATC
>JASLHV010000047.1 GCA_030153205.1 Roseiarcus sp.
GGGAGCCCAGCCGCGGCAAAGCAGCCGCCAAGGTCGTCAAAGCTGTTGTGTCGCTCGCTTTTGGCGCCCGCGTTGAATCAGGCGGGCTGCGAGATTTGTTACCGCGCGTGGGCTGCGAGCGCAAGTTCGCCGACCCGACCCCATTGATCCGCTCCCCAAGGCTCGCGCTTTCGCCAGCTTGCTTTCCGTAATACGGCGTGCCGCCGCCGGGGAGATCCTCATGCACTGATCGGTATGCTTGACTCGCCTTGCGTGCGCCGGGTCGCCATTGCGATGATCATCGCGAAAACTCCCTTTATACACCGGCCAATCTCGCTCTTTCGACATATCGATCAATTCTCGAAGCTCAATCCCCTTGTGCAGGGGCGACGCGTCCTGCTTTGACCGTCATGGAGAAAGCGGTGCAGCGCCGTTACGAGCGTATTCTGCTCCGGCCCAAAAGCAGCACCAGCCATGGGTCGAAAGGGGGCGACTGGAGCATTGCCGATATCACGCGGCTTGTGCCTTCGTATTTATCAAAGACCTTTGGCAGATCTTGTGGAGACCGGGCAATATTCCAATCTTCGGACATGCTGCGTCCATGCCGAAGCGCTTCCGGCGTTCCGGGCCGCTCCGCCCGAAGACGGGGCGGCCGCCCTTGCGGTCTAGGCCCCCTGTTGCCAAGGTAAGCGCTCCGTTAAACGGCGCGCTTGAAATGGGCGCCGGGAGATCGCATGTTCTAACCGGCTTGGGGATCCGAATCGACCCTGTGCGAAGAGGGAATGCGACGCTGAACTTGACGCCTAATCCCGTGGCGAGCCCCGCCAGCAAGCCCGCCGCCTCCAACAGCGCCCGACCATCCGAGGTCCTTTCCAAAATCATCGTTGAAGGGCTTGAAGACGCCAAGGCCGAAGAGATTGTCTCTATAGACCTTTCTGGCAGAACGACGCTGGCCGATCGCATGATTATCGCCTCGGGACGATCGAGCGTGCATGTCGGCGCCATTGCCGACCGAGTGGTCAAGGCCTGTCGCGACGCCGGTTACCCCTCGCCGAAAGTCGAAGGAATGCCGCTTTGCGATTGGGTGCTGCTCGACGCGCAGAACGCCATCGTGCACATCTTCCGTCCGGACGTCCGCCGCTTCTATAATCTTGAGAAGATGTGGAGCGCCGATCGGCCTGGAGAAGCGGCCAAGAGCTAATCGGCCGATATCTAATGCGCCTCGTGATGGTTTGCGTCGGCAAGCTGAAGGCGGGGCAAGAGCGTCTGCTATTCGACCGATACTTCAACCGGCTTGCGGCGGGCGCGCGGAGCGTGGGCCTTGCCGGCGTCGACTTGCGCGAGATCAACGAGTCGCGCTCGCGCCGGCCGGAGGAAAGGCGTGCCGAAGAGGCCGCAGGGATCCTCGCCGCCATGCCCGACGGAGGCGCTCTGGTTTTACTGGACGAGCGTGGGATATCGGCGACAAGTGACGAATGGGCGGCCGATATCGGCCGGGAGCGGGACGCCGCACGACCGGCCTATGCAGTCGCGATCGGCGGCCCTGACGGGCTCGACCCCTCGCTTCGCGCGATGGCCCATCGCGTTCTGAGCTTCGGCCAAATGACCTGGCCCCACCAGCTGGTGCGAGTGATGGCCGGCGAACAGCTTTATCGAGCGATGACGATTCTTGCCGGACATCCCTATCATCGCCGATGAACGCCGCGATATTGGCTAGATTTGATGATCTTGGCCGACGCATGTCGCAACGCTTGAACCGCGCCGGGAGAAGGAGTTCGTTAGCCGCCGCCCTCGCGGCGTCTTTCGCCTCGGTTTGCGGCGCGCTCGCCGATCCCGCACCGCCGAATCCCCCCGCGGCGGCCGATCAGCAACGCTCAGACAAGGAAATCGAGCTGCGCGGCGTCGAGGACACGCTGCGCGAGTCGGAGGAGCAACGGCGGGCGATCGAGACCGACATCGACTCCGTTCGCGCCGACCGCGCTCGCCTTTCCGCAGAGCTCATCGAAACCACGGCCAAGGTACAGGAGGCGGAGCGCGGCGCCGCGGCGGCGGCCGAGAAATTGGCGGGCCTCAACGCAACCGCCGAGGGGCTCTCGCATTCGCTCGAGCGCCGGCGCGGCGCCATCGCCGACGTGCTTGCGGCCCTCCAGAGGATGGGCAGCAATCCTCCGCCCGCCATTCTTGTCAAGCCAGACGATATGTCGGAGGCGGTGCGAGCGGCCGGTGTCATGGGCTCCCTTATTCCGGAGCTAAAATCCGAGATCGAAGCCGCTCGGCGGGATCTCGACGACCTCGCCAAGACCCGCGAATCGATTGCGCAGGAGCGCGACGCCCTGACCGAGAAGGGCAAAGCGCTCGGCGCTGAGAAAATGCGTCTGACGGCGCTCATCGAGGCGCGCCAGCAGTCGTTGGCCTCTGCGCAGGACGCCCTCGGCTCGCAGCAGCAGCGCGCCGCCGAACTGGCTAAAAAGGCGGGGTCGCTCAAGGATCTCATCGCGCGGCTCGATAGCGAAAGCGCCGCCCGCAAGGCCGCGGCCGCGGCGGCGCATGACGCAGAGGTCGCTGCGGCGATTGAGATTGAGGCTCGGGCGCAAGCCGTCCACGGCGCAGAGCCGGGGCGCCTCAAGCCGGAAATCGCCTTCGCTGACGCCAAAGGACGGGTGCCACTGCCCGCCGCGGGGGCGATTCTCAAAACATTTGGCTCACCGGACGACCTCGGAGGGGTCGAACGGGGGGTCTCCTTGGCGACGCCTGCCGGGGCGACAGTGTCCACGCCGGTGGACGGCGCCGTGGTTTTCGCCGGGGCGTACCGGAGCTACGGGCAACTCTTGATCATCGATGCGGGCGGAGGATATTATGTCCTGCTTGCAGGATTGGATCGAATCAACGTTCAATCCGGCGAGTTCGTACTGGCGGGAGAACCGGTCGGCGCCATGGGCGACGGGTCTGCCCGGACGGTCACCGCCGCCGCAGTTGGCGCGGCGCGCCCAGTTCTCTATATAGAGCTACGCAAGGACGGAACTGCGATTGATCCGGGGCCGTGGTGGGCAAAGTCAGACATCGAGAAAGCGCGCGGATGATTCGTAAAGCTGGTTACCTGGGAGTTGGCGTCGCTCTGGGAGCGGCCATCGCGGCCACGGCGCCACAAGCGCTGCTCTTCGTCAGTCCCGCTGCTTACGCTGCGGCCGCGGACACCTATCGGCAGTTGAACCTGTTCGGCGACGTGTTCGACAAGATCCGCAACGACTATGTCGAGAAGCCAGACGAGTCGAAACTGATCGAGGCGGCGATCAACGGCATGCTCTCCTCGCTCGACCCGCATTCGAGCTACATGGACGCCAAATCATTCCGCGACATGCAGGTCCAGACAAAGGGAGAGTTCGGCGGGCTTGGCATCGAAGTGACGCAGGAAGACGGCCTGCTCAAGGTCGTGACGCCGATCGACGACACGCCGGCTGCGAAGGCGGGAGTCCTATCCGGCGACATCATTACGGCGATCGACGACACGCCCACGCAGGGCCTGACGCTCGATCAGGCCGTCGAGAAGATGCGCGGCTCTATCAATTCGCCAGTGAAGCT
>JASLHV010000115.1 GCA_030153205.1 Roseiarcus sp.
GCCTTCACCGCGTCGGATAATTCGTCCCACGCGAGCGGCGTCGATACGGCCGCTCCGGCGCGCGCCCTTGTCGAATAGGCCGCAACCGCGGTCGCGCCGCGTCCGTTACGCAAATAGTCGACGAAGATTTTTCCTTCGCGCTGTCGTTTGGACATATTGGCGAGATATTTTCCTGGATTGTCGGCCTCCATGGCTTCGGCGAATGTCTTGCAAAAATCTTTGGCCGCCGGCCAATCCAGCGATGGCGCCAAGGGGACGACGACATGCAGTCCCTTGCCGCCGCTCGTCTTGACGTAGCTGTCGAACTTTAGAGCGGTCTTCAGCCTGTCGCGCACTTCACGCGCGGCTTCGACAACCGCGTCCCAGTCCGCGCCATCGCCGGGATCGAGATCGAAGATCAATCGATCCGGCCGCTCCACATCCTCGATCGACGATCCCCAGGGATGGATCTCGAGAACGTTTGATTGAACGAGCGCCAAAATCCCTTCAAGGTTCTCGACGAGGAGGGATTGCTCCTGCTTCCCTGTCTCGATGCGACGTACGACATCGCCAAGGCCAGCCCATGCGTGTTTTGCGTAGAAACATTGGGCCGCCACGCCGCCGGGACAGCGAACCAAGCTCAGCGGCCGATTGCGGATATGGGGCATGATCCGATCGGCGTTCTCCAGATAATAATCGGCAAGCCCTTGCTTGGTTATTCCTTCGTCAGGCCAGAGCATTCGGTCAGGATGCGTCAGCGCGACGGTCGTCTTTTCTTTCCGCGGCGCGATATCGCCAGCGCGAGACTCGCGGACGATTTCCTCAGGATTTTTGTCTTCGCGCACGCCGCGATAGGTCGAATGTCGGACGAGTCCGTCCGCAGGCCATGCGTGGTAATCGACCTGGACGACGATATGCGGCTCCACCCATCTGACGCCTTTCTCCGCTTCTCTGGGCGGTCGTTGGGCGAGCGGCGTCTTGTCGATTTTGGTCTTTTCAAGGATTGAAAATAATCCTTCGGCCTCTTCGCCGGAAAACCCCGAGCCGACGCGGCCCGCATGCATGAGCCGGCGTCCTTCGTAATATCCCAACACGAGCGAGCCGACGGCGCGGCGCGAGGCGGTCGAGGGAACGAAGCCAATGACGACAAATTCCTGACTTTGAACGCAGCGTATCTTCAGCCAGTCTTTTGAACGCCCGGAGCGATAAGGCGCGTCGCTTCTTTTCGAGACCATTCCTTCCAGGCCGAGACGGCTGACATGTTCGAAAAACGTGGCGCCTTGAATTTCGAAATGCTCGCTCAAATGGATAATTTCGCTGGGGCTGGATTCGAGAACCGTCGCCAAGAGCTTCTTCCGGTCTGCGAGCGTCGCGGCGCGCAGGTCGCAGCCATTGAGGTAGAGGAGGTCGAAGACATAGTATCGGAAGCGATCTTTATGCCCATTCTTGAGAGCGCCGACGAGTTCGCTGAAGCTGGAGATTCCCGTTTCGTCCTCGACGACGATTTCGCCGTCGAGAACGGCCGATCCGAGACCAAGTTTCTTGACCGCTTGCGCAACAAGCAAAAAGCGATCGGTCCAAACAAGTCCGGTACGCGTTAGAAGCCGAACTTCCCCGGCATCGACGCGCGCTTGGATGCGATAGCCGTCAAACTTGATTTCGTGCCACCAGCGGTCGCCGCCAGGCGCGTTATCTGCCGCGGACGCCAGGCAAGGCTCGATGAAGAGAGGAAGCAGCGCCTTTCGCGCGCCGGAAACTTTAATCGGATCCGGCAGTTTGACTTGCCGCGCCGCCGTAATCGCTATGCGTTTTTTATGGTCCGTGCGGACGGCGTCCGTTTTCTCCAATTCTTCGGTGGTCGCGCCGGAAAGGATGGATGTCGTATATTCTTCGGTTACGTTGGGATCGTTGTCAGAACGTTGAAATTGATCGTCCGCTTTGATCAGCAGCCAGTTTTCCTTCGGGAGCTTCTCGCGCGTCTTCATTCTCACGAGATGCCAGCGTCCCCTGAGGCGCTCGCCGGCGAGATCAAACTCGAGATGGCCCTTGGCGAGGGACTTTTCGGGATCGTGCGCCGGCGACCAGAGGCCCTGATCCCACACGATCATGCTGCCGCCGCCGTATTCGCCCTTCGGAATCGTACCTTCGAAGTCGAGATATTTGAGCGGATGATCCTCCGTTCTGACGGCGAGACGCTTTTTCGTCGTGACGAAGCTCGGGCCTTCCGGCACCGCCCAACTGAGCAATACCCCATTCAACTCAAGGCGAAGGTCGTAGTGAAGTCTTCTGGCGTCGTGTTTCTGCACGACGAAACGGCGGACCGAACTGACGCCGACAATTGGGTCGGGCTCGCTCGTACGGGAAAAATCTCTCTTGCTTCGATAGCCGCCAAGCCGGTCGGAGGGACTAGCGCTCATCGCGGCCCGACGGTTCAGGCGACATGCCTCTAGCCTGCTTTCCGCTGAGATGGATTGACGGAAAGCGCTTTGCCGGAATCCTCTTTCGACCCCGAAATCGGCAGGAGCAACTCTCGCTGACCCGGAACGCGCGGCTTCGATCGCTTTGTTCGAGGCTTCTTCGCCGCCGCGAACTCGGGCGCCGCGCCGGCTAGCGTCCGCCGTATTGCCGCGATGGCCTTTTTTGAGAGCGGGAGATCCAAGCTGCCGGCGATCTGCCCGGCCGCGACGACAAGCTCGGCATATCCGCTGTCGCCCCAGGACGCCTCTTCGACGGACACATCTTGCGGGTCGCAGCCGATCTGTGAAGCGAGCGATTCCTGAATCGCGGGCCAGCGGCCCCAGTCTGGCCCGGTATAGAAAACAGGGTGAGGGCGCTTGTCGCCGATAAGGTAATAAACGGCGGCGGGTCTCTCGGCGGGAAAGAGATCTGGGGCTGAGCCGTAAGACTTGGCGGACATGTCTTCACTCTCACGCGACGCGGTAAGCCTGAATCTGGCTCGCTTGCGCCGAGAGTCAACGATTGATGATAAAATGGAGTTACGAGCCCGCGCGCGCGATCTACAAAAATAGATCGTTGTTCGCGCAGCGAAGGCGAAGCGCTACGCGGTTTTGTCCGCCTTCCGGCAATGTTTCGCCACCGCCTCGACCAACATTCCGATCAGCGGCGTGGGCAAATCATGGCCCATGCCTTCGACCATCATGAGTTCGGCGCCTGGTATGTGTCGGGCGGTATCTTGGCCGCATTCGGGCAGGGTCAGCGGATCTTCTGTTCCATGAATGACCAGAGTCGGCCGGCTGATGCGCTCGAGGAGCTCCACCCGGCTGCCGTTCGCCAAGACGGCGACGAGTTGGCGCGGCACGCCGGCGTAATAGTTCGATCGGTCGTACCCCTCGGCAACTTTGGCGCGCAACTCCTCGTCGGAGGCGGCCAGGCTCCTGCTGCCGATGGCGCGCTGGCATTTGACGCCATGTACGAGATTCGCCTCGCGGTCCTCAGCCGGCGGCGGCGGGACGGTCAGCACGGCCAGGGCTTCGGGCTTGCCCTGCGGCAGGTTCGGGTCGCCGCTGCTCGACATGATCGAGACAAAACTTCTAACGCGCTCCGGATAATCCGCGGTGATGATCTGGCCGATCATGCCGCCCATCGACGCGCCGACAATATGCGCCTTATCGATCTTCAATGCGTCGAGAAGGCCGATCGAATCCTTCGCCATATCGGGAAGGCCGTAGGGCGCGTCGACGGGCTGACCTTGCATCACACGCATAATGGCGGCGTCGACATTCACCGATACGCCGTCGAATTTCGTCGAACGGCCGAAGTCGCGATTATCGAAGCGTACGACGCGGAAGCCTTGGCCGACGAGGCCGTCGACAAAAGCCTGCGGCCAAAAAGTCAGCGGCGCGCCAAGCCCCATGATGAGCAGAATGGCCGGCGCGGCGGGAGGGCCCGCATCCTCGTATGCGAGCTCGATCCCATTGGCGTTGGCAAAAGGCATGCGCCGCCGGCGTCTCAGAGCCCTTCGAAAAGCGCGGTCGAAAGATAGCGCTCGGCGAAGGAGGGAATGATGATCACGATATTCTTGCCGGCATATTCCGGGCGCTTGCCGATTTCGATTGCCGCCGCCACGGCTGCGCCGGAGGAAATCCCGACAGGAATGCCCTCGAGCCGGGCGACCAGCCGCGCCGTATCGAAGGACGTCTGGTTGCCGACGGTGACGACTTCGTCGATCACGCCGCGATCGAGAATGGCGGGCACGAAGCCGGCGCCAATGCCCTGGATCTTGTGCGGCCCTGGCTGGCCGCCCGAGAGAACCGGCGAATCCTCCGGCTCGACCGCGAAAATCTTGAGGCTCGGCCGGCGCGGCTTCAACACCTGGCCGACGCCGGTGATCGTGCCGCCCGTGCCGACGCCCGAGACGAAGGCGTCGATCTCGCCGTTTGTATCATTCCAGATTTCCTCGGCTGTCGTACGGCGGTGAATGTCCGGATTGGCGGGGTTCTCGAATTGCTGTGGGATGATCGCGCCGGGCGTCTCGGCGACGATTTCCTGCGCCTTGGCGATTGCGCCTTTCATGCCGAGCGGCGCCGGGGTCAAGACGAGTTCGGCGCCGAGCAGCGCAAGCATCTTGCGCCGTTCGATCGACATTGATTCGGGCATGACGAGAACAAGCCGATAGCCGCGTGCGGCGGCGACAAAGGCCAATGCAATGCCCGTATTGCCGGACGTCGGCTCGACCAGCACGCCGCGTCCGGGCGCGATCTTGCCCTGTTTCTCCAAGGCGTCGATCATGGCGACGCCGATACGGTCCTTCACGCTAGAGATCGGATTGAAGAACTCCAGTTTCGCCAGGAGGCGGGCGTCGACGCCCTTTTCCTTGGCGATTCGGTCGAGACGAACGAGCGGCGTGTCGCCGATCGTATCGGTGATGGAATCGTAGATGCGTCCCCGCCCTGGAGCGTGCGCGCCTTGCTGGCGCGTCTCTGCGTCTGCCATAGGAAAACTCCATTCCTCCCCGACCCTATAAGCCGGCGATCGTGTGAGAAATCCTATCAGCTACGCGCCCACTGTCCATCACATGGCTATCGCAGATATGCATCGTAAAAATGCCGCGACCGACGGACCTCGGGCGGCTCTTCTCCTGGCGTCACGTCCGGCGCTGCCGCTGGCGGAGCTTCTCAGCGAGTTGGCGAGGCAAGGGCTGATTCGGCCCGGGTCAGGACAGACATTCGAGGATGGCGCAGCTCCTCGCCGATAGCGCCGGCGGCGTCAAAGCTTACCGCCAAAGCCCGCCGACAGGCTTGCCGAACGGTACCGCAAAATGTACGCAGTCACTCTCTGCGGCTGCGTAGAGCAGCTCATCAGAGACGTTCCAGCGTTGCAACTTTGATTGGCGACTTCAAATCGCGAAGTCGCCGCTCGCTTTTTCTTCTTCCAGGATATGAGCCGCCATCGCGTCGTTACAGAGATCATCGACTGTGACGGCGTCGAGATTGGCGAGGAAAGTTTCGCCAGCCTTTTTGACCGTTGGATCGACGACCTTCTCGATGAGGCGCGAAGAGATCGAAAGCTCGTCGGGATCGGCGGCGCTTAGCGAGATCGCGGTACGCACGATTTCGCCAACGCTGATCTTTCGCCTCTCGCGCGCCAGTTCATAGCCCCCGCGTGGTCCCCGTACGCCTTTCAGGATGTTGGCGTGAACGAGACCCTGAAGCAGGGTCTCGAGATGGCGCGGCGGCAACCGGTGGCGAGCCGCAAGAGATTTGGCGGCCACAGGCATCGGCCGCGCGTGAAGCGCGACGTCGACGACAGCGGCGATTGCGAGCACGCTGCGTCTCGGCAACAAGTTCATTCTACTTCTCCTCGACACCCATTCCCGTTGACCCAAAACCGCCCGCGCCGCGCGCGCTGTCATTCAGCTCAGCGCGCTCGACAAGCGCGACCCGCGCAACCGTCGAAATGACGAGTTGCGCGATCCGCGCTCCGCGGGTGATGGAAAAGGAATGGCTCCCGAGATTGATAAGGATCACGCCGATCTCCCCTCGGAAATCGGCATCGATCGTTCCGGGACTATTCAAGACCGTGACGCCGTAATTCAGCGCCAAGCCTGACCGAGGACGAACCTGAGCTTCGTAACCCCTAGGCAATTCGAGCGCGAAACCTGTTGGGATCAGCGCACGTTCGCCCGGTTGAAGAACAATTTCGACTCCGGCCGCCAAGGCGGCGACAAGGTCTAAACCAGCCGCATCTTCACTATGATAATCAGGTAATTGCAAGCCCTCTGCATGCGAGAATCGTTTTATCTTCACTCTAATCGGCGATTCCTCCGTCACTTGACGTCATCCCGCATCGCAGCAAGTCGCGCGATAAGGCGTTGAGCTACCTCCTTTTTGTCCATTGATGGCCATGATTCGACGCTGTCTTTCACAATCAAATGCACAAGATTCGTTTTCCCGCCGAAAACCCCGGTTCCTTCGCCGACATCGTTGGCGACGATGACGTCGCATTTTTTTTTCAAGAGTTTTTCTCGCGCATGGTCGAGGACATCGGTGGTTTCAGCAGCAAATCCGACCACGAGCGAAGGACGTCCGCTCGTTCGCTGTGCAACCGTTGCTAGAATGTCTGGATTCTCGACGAATATAAGTTGTGGCGCGCCGCGAGGTCCCTTTTTGATCTTGTGGGCGCCGGGCTCGGCGATGCGCCAGTCCGCGACGGCGGCGGCGGCGATGAAAATATCGGCGGGCAACGCCTTTTCGACGGCGGCAAGCATGTCGCGGGCGCTTTCGACATGTACCGTCGTCACCCCCGGCGGATCGGCGATCGCAACGGGGCCACTGATCAGCGTGACGCGCGCGCCTGCTTCTTTAGCCGCCGCGGCGAGAGCATGGCCTTGTCGGCCGGAAGAACGATTGGCGATGAAACGTACCGGGTCGATCGCCTCATGAGTCGGCCCCGACGTCACCAGCACATGCTGGCCCGCGAGCGCGCCGCGCGCCGTGGCGGGGCCCTTCGGCAGGGGCAGTACGGTCGCTTTTTCGAGCGCCGCCTCAATCGCCGCGACGATCTCCAAAGGCTCGGCCATGCGGCCGGGGCCGAATTCGCCGCAGGCCATTTCGCCATCGTTGGGTCCAACAAAGAGGACGCCGTCCTTTTGAAGAATTGCGACATTGCGCTGAGTCGCCGGATGCAGCCACATCCGGAGGTTCATCGCGGGCGCGACGAGCGTTTTTTTATCCGTCGCGAGGAGGGCGGTGGTCGCCATATCATGCGCCATGCCCATCGCCATACGCGCGAGAAGATCGGCGGTCGCCGGCGCGACGACGACAAGATCGGCCTCTCGCGATAATTCGATATGGCCCATTTCGGCTTCGTCGGTCAGCGAGAAGAGATCGTCATAGACTTTCTGGCCGCTTAGCGCCGCCGCGGAGAGCGGCGCGACGAAATGCCTGGCCGCCGCTGTCATGATCACCCGGACGCTCGCGCCGCGCTCACGCAGCCGCCGAATGAGGTCGAGGGCCTTGTACGCCGCGACGCCGCCGCCGATGATCAGCAGGACGCGCGCTGAGGAGAGGGACGTTCCGGACATTTCTTCTCGACCTTTTACGACAATCGTCTACAGCCGTTCGCCTTCACAGTTTGAAAGCGATGACCGCCAACAAAGCGACGATGATCCAAAGCGCAGTGATGCCCAACATGCCGCCGCGACGAATCTCCATCTCATCGGCGCGGATGCTGGTCTCGGCGGCGGCCTCGCCTTTCTCTATCAGTTGACCGATCCGGTCGAGCCGTTCCGGCGCGTCCGATATCATACGCGCGAAGCGCGCCGCCGCCCTGCCGAAATCCTCAATCTTGCCGCGTGGACCGAGATTGGCTGCGATCCAGTCGCCGACGACCGGTTCGGCGGTCACCCACATGTTGAGACGCGGATCGAGCTGACGCGCAACGCCTTCGACCACAACCATGGTCTTCTGCAGCATAACCAGTTCGAGTCGCGTCGACATGTCGAATAGCGCCGTGATCTCGAACAGGAGGGACAGGAGCTTCGCCATGGAGATCTGGTCGGCGGTGCGCGAATGGATCGGCTCGCCGATCGCGCGAATCGCTTGCGCGAAATCCTCCACGCGATGGACAGCGGGCACATAGCCCGCTTCAAAATGAACCTCGGCGACGCGGTGGTAGTCGCGCGTGATAAAGCCATAGAGGATCTCGGCGAGGAAACGTCGTTCTTTCAGACCCAATCGGCCCATGATGCCGAAATCCACCGCGGCGATCGAGCCTTGCCCGTCGATGAACAAATTGCCTTGATGCATATCGGCATGAAAAAAGCCGTCGCGGAGGGCGTGGCGTAGAAAGGATTGGATCAGAACGCGCGCGACGTTCGGCGGATCGAATCCTTCTCGCGCCAGTCGCTCCGGATCGTTGAGCGGCGCGCCCTCGATCCATTCGAGCGTCAGCACCTCCCGCGTGGTACGGTTCCAGTCGATTTGCGGAACGCGGAAGTCGGCGTCTTCGGCGACATTCTCGGCGAATTCCGAGGCCGCCGCCGCTTCGAGGCGGAAATCCATCTCGATTCGTACGGAACGGGCGAGCGTTTCGACGATATCGACAACTTTGAGCCGCCGCGCCTCGGGCGACAGGCGCTCGGCCAGCCGCGCCGCGAAAAACATGTCCGAGAGATCGCGATTGAAACGGCGCTCGACGCCAGGCCGAAGCACTTTGACAGCGACGTCACGGATTTGACCGTCCTCGACGACGCGGGCGCGGTGCACTTGCGCAATCGAGGCGGCCGCGACGGGCTCGCCGAGATCGACGTAAAGACTTTCGAACTTGTCGCCAAAGGACTTTTCGATCGTCTTGATCGCCACCGCGCGTGGGAAGGGCGCCATGCGATCCTGAAGCAGCTCCAATTGCTTGACGACGCTCGGCCCGACAAGGTCGGCTCTCGTCGAGAGAAACTGGCCGAGCTTCACATAGGAAGGACCGAGCCGATCGATGGCGGCGGCAACGCCGCCTCGCCCATTCCGACGCGCGATGAGATTGGCGAGGGCGAGCGGCGCCCGGGCCAGCGGCGGCAAATCGTGAGGATCGACGCCGACAAAGACGCCTTCGCGGGCCAGAACAAAGCCGGCGCGGATGAGACGAAGGCAATGGCCGAAAGCGAATAGCGCCGACAAACTAAAGCTTCCAGCCCGAATGAATGGCGACAACGCCGCCAGACAGCCGGGTGAAATCGGCGCGCGCAAAACCGGCGTCGCCAATCATGTTGCGAAAACGCTCTGCGCCGGGGAAGCGGCGGATCGATTCGACGAGATACCGATAGGGCTCGCCGTCGCCCGCCACCACTTTGCCGATCGCCGGAATGGCGGCGAAGGAATAGGCGTCATAGAGCCTATCGAGAACCGGGGTTTCGACGCGTGAGAATTCGAGGCAGAGAAATCGCCCGCCGCGCTTCAGCACCCGAAAAGCTTCGCTCAGCGCTGTTTCGATTCGCGGCACATTGCGGATGCCGAAAGCGATCGTATAGCCGTCGAAGAGATCATCGGCGAAAGGGAGGGCTTCGGCATTGCCCTCGACGAAGCGGATGCGTTCAGCGCCCTTGCGCCGCGAGGCGCGTTCGCGCCCGACGCGCAGCATCTCGGCATTAACGTCCAGCGCCGTCACCGCGACTTTCGGGCCGCCCGCCGCGGCGACGCGGAAGGCGACATCGCCCGTCCCGCCCGCGACGTCGAGATGGCTGAAAGGCCGGCTCTTGGGCGGGCGCAGCTTGGCGACCAACAGATCCTTCCAAAAGCGGTGCAGGCCAAAGGACATGAGGTCGTTCATCAGGTCGTAGCGGTCCGCGACCTTGTGAAAAACGTCGTCGACCAGCCCCTGCTTCTCGCTGAGCGGCACTTGTTTATAACCGAAATGCGTTTCTTCAGCGGGTGCTGACATATTTGGCTCCGACGGCGCGGGACCATAGCGTCCGAAGGCGGGAGAAGCCAGAAGGGCCGTCGAAGGGGCTTTTTTAGGCTTAATCCGCTGGCGGCGAGGGTTTTCCGCCGGGGCCCGGCCGGGGGGATCAGGCGACCGCGATGAAACGGGCCGCCCCGTCGCTCGAATGGGCCCGTTTCAGGGTCCCTTCCCGCAGCATGTAGTTCACATGGGCCAGAAGTTCGTTGAAGGCGAAGCCCATTTGATGGGGGTCAAGCTCGCGCGAAAAGATCACCGGCAGCAAATCCACCGGCGAGCGGGGGCTGTCCCGGCACGCCGCCAAAAGCGCGTCGCAGCGCGCTTCATGATGGCCGATTAACTCGTCAATACGCTCGTATAGGCCAAAGAACGGAAGTCCGTGGCCGGGGAGGACGAGGGCTTCGCCTTTGACGTCTTTTCGTAAAGCGGCAAGCGAGCGCAAATAGAGGCGAAGCGGATCGCCTGTCGGATCGACCGGAGAGACGCTGACATTCGGCGATATTTTCGCGAGAACCTGATCGGCGACCAGCAGGAGGCAAGCCTCCTCGTCGTGCAGCATGATCTGCTCGGGCGCATGCCCGTCGCCGCTGAGAACCGCGAAGTCGCGCCCGCCGATCTTCAGACGGTCGCCGGCGATCAGGCGGTGAAATGTCGAAGGCAGCGCCGTGATCATCCTGAGATAGCCATGGCCCAAGGTGCTCAGCGATTTGTTGGTCGCGTCATCGACGCCGTTGCTGCGGTAGAAGTCCGTATAGACCTTCCCCTCCAGACGGCCGGGATCGAGCGAAATCGTCAGGCAATCGAGATAGGCGGTCTGACTGGTGAGAAGCGGGATGTTGAAGCGCTCCGTCAGCCATCCCGCCAAGCCGATGTGATCGGGGTGGGAGTGCGTGACGATCAGCCGCGTGAGGCGCCGGCCGCGAAGCGGGCCGGCAAGCAGCGCCTCCCATGTCGCCTTCGCCTTGTCGCTGGCGATACCGGCATCGATGACGGCCCAGCCGTCGCCATCGTCGATAAAGTACAGGTTAATGTGATCGAGACGAAAGGGCAGCGGAAGCCGCGCCCAGAGAATTCCGGGCGCGATCTCGATCGCCTCGCCCGCGCCGGGCGGCGCAGGGTGAGGATGAATTAATCCGCCGGTCGGTTGCGTCCTTGCTCCGCTGCTCAGCCTGGGATGTGGCGTCACGCCGCCAACTGCCTGAGCACGTAGTGCAGGATGCCGCCATTCTTGAAATATTCGAGTTCGTCGAGCGTATCGATGCGGCAGATCAGCGGCGCTTCGGTCTTTTTGCCGTCCGGGGAAGAAATCTCCGCAACCAGTTTTTGACGCGGCTTCAGATCCGCGGCGAGGCCGTGGATCGTGACGGTCTCGTCGCCCTTAAGGCCAAGCGCCTGCCATGAGCCGTCCTCCTCGAAGACCAGCGGCAACACGCCCATGCCCACCAGATTGGAGCGGTGAATGCGTTCGAAGCTTTGGGCGATGACGGCGCGAACGCCGAGCAGCTTTGTCCCTTTGGCCGCCCAGTCGCGCGACGAGCCGGTGCCATATTCCTTGCCGGCGAAGACGACGAGAGGGACGTTCTCCTTCTGATAGCGCATCGCCGCGTCATAGATCGCCATGCGCTCGCCGGACGGCTGATGGATCGTATAGCCGCCTTCGACAATGTCGCCGGTCGAAGGATCGCGCACCATCTGATTCTTGATGCGGATATTGGCGAAGGTGCCGCGCATCATGACTTCGTGATTGCCGCGGCGCGTTCCGTATTGGTTGAAGTCGATCGGCCGTACCTGATGTTCGATCAGGTATTGGCCAGCCGGGCTCTTCTCCCGGATCGAACCCGCCGGCGAAATATGGTCGGTGGTGATCGAATCGAGGAAAAGGCTGAGGATTCGCGCATTGACGATGTCGGTCACCGGCGCCGGCGTCATCGTAATGCCTTCGAAATAGGGCGGGTTTTGCACATAGGTCGAACCCATGTCCCAGGCGTAGGTAAGGCCCGCCGGCACTTTGACTTTGCGCCAATTCGAATCGCCATCGAAGACGCTGGCGTATTTCGTCTTGAACATTTTTGCGGTGATCGTGTTTTCGACGAAATCCGCTACCTCCTGCGAGGTCGGCCAGATCTCAGGCAACATCACGGGCGCGCCTGTTTTATCGTATCCAACCGGCTCCTTGGTCAGATCGACCTGCATCGAACCGGCAAGGGCGTAGGCGACGACGAGCGGTGGGGAGGCGAGATAGTTCGCCCGAACGTCCGGATTGACGCGCCCTTCAAAATTGCGATTGCCGGAGAGCACGGCCGCGGCGACGAGATCGTGCTTGTTGATCGCCTCGGAGATAGGCTCGGGAAGTGGACCGGAATTGCCGATGCAGGTCGTGCAGCCGAAGCCGACCAGATTGAAGCCGAGCTTGTCCAGGGATTTTTGCAGGCCGGATTCGTCGAGATATTCGGCGACGACCTGGCTGCCAGGCGCGAGCGAAGTCTTCACCCAGGGTTTCGTGGCGAGGCCCTTGGCCGCAGCGTTGCGCGCCAGAAGGCCGGCGGCGATCATCACGCTGGGATTGGACGTATTGGTGCAGGAAGTGATCGCCGCGATGACGACGTCGCCATGGCCGAGATCGAAGTTCGTACCGGGCACTTTATGACGGGTGTTGGCGTCGCCGCTCTTCTTGAATTCGCCCGCGAGGGCGGCGGCGAAACCTTCCTTGGCGCCGCTCAACAGCACGCGGTCCTGCGGGCGTTTGGGTCCGGCGAGCGACGGGCCCACGTCCCCGAGGTCAAGGGCGAGCGTATCGGTGAAGACTGGATCGGGCGTCGCGCGTGTCCGGTACATCCCTTGCGTTTTCGCGTAGGCTTCGACGAGCTCGATACGCGCGGTCTTGCGTCCGGACGTTTGGAGATAGCGGATCGTCTGCGTGTCGACGGGGAAGAAGCCGCAAGTCGCGCCATATTCCGGGGCCATATTGGCGATGGTCGCGCGATCGGCGACGCTCATCGCGTTGAGGCCGGGGCCAAAGAACTCGACGAACTTGCCGACGACGCCCTTCTTGCGCAGCATCTGCGTGACGGTGAGAACGAGATCGGTCGCGGTGACGCCCTCGTGCAATTCGCCGGTCAGTTTGAAACCGATGACTTCCGGGAGAAGCATCGACAAAGGCTGGCCGAGCATTGCGGCCTCGGCCTCGATGCCGCCGACGCCCCAGCCGAGTACGGAGAGACCATTGACCATGGTCGTATGGCTGTCCGTCCCGACCAAAGTATCGGGATAGGCGACTTCGACGCTGTCGCGACCGTTCTTCTCCTTCCGCGTCCAGACCGTCTGCGCGAGATATTCGAGATTGACCTGATGGCAGATGCCGGTGCCTGGCGGAACGACGGAGAAATTGTCGAAAGCCTGCTGGCCCCATTTCAGGAAGCGATAGCGCTCTTGATTCTGTTCGTATTCGCGTTTGACGTTCTGGCCGAGGGCTTTGTTGTTGCCGAAATAGTCGACGACGACGGAATGGTCGATAACCAGATCGACGGGGACGAGCGGGTTGATCTTGTTCGGATCGCCGCCGAGAGTCTCCATCGCGTTGCGCATCGCAGCGAGATCGACGACCGCCGGCACGCCGGTGAAATCCTGCATCAGCACGCGCGCCGGGCGGAAGGCGATTTCATGCTCCTGTTTGCCGCGGTTCGTTAGCCAGGCGGCGACGGCTTCGATGTCGGTCTTTTTGACCGTGCGTCCATCCTCGTAGCGGAGCAGATTTTCAAGAACGACTTTCATCGAGAAAGGAAGTTGCGAAACGCCGGCGAGGCCGTTCTTCTCAGCGCTTTTCAGAGAAAAATATTCATAGGTCTTGGGGCCGACTTTCAGCTTCTTGCGGCATTTGAAACTGTCGAGAGAGGCCATCGACATCGTCTCCAGGTCGGGCGTTGGAATGGGGGCGACTTATAGATAAGTTCCAAACAGCGGGCTACACAAACAATCATGGCGAGCCGCAGCGATCCGGCTCAATCTTTGTTGATGCAAGGTCGAAGCCAGCCCAGACATGGCTGGCGAGAAGCTGGCGATCTGTTATTCATCGCAACGCGCCGCCGACAAAGGACGCCAGTCTCGATCAATGCGCTTACGCGCCTCCAATATCGCTATCGACCGCGGCGGGCGCCGCCTGTTCTCCAATCTCTCGTTTGAACTGAACCCAGGCGAAGCCCTGACGGTGGTCGGACCAAACGGCGCGGGCAAGACCAGCCTGTTGCGCGCGCTCGCCGGCCTCTTGCCGCTCGCCGAGGGCGCGCTATCGCCTTTCGACGCCAGCGATGCGACGCTGGGCGAGGCGGCGCATTATCTCGGCCACGCCAATGCGCTCAAAGACAGTCTGACGCCGCGCGAAAATCTCGAATTCTGGGCGGCGGCGCTGGCGTCAGAATCGCCGCCGCGGATGACGCCCACCACCGCGTTGGACCGGCTCGGCCTCGGCCATGTTCTCGACTTTCCGATTCGAGCCCTTTCGGCGGGGCAGAAGCGGCGCGTCGCCCTGGCCAGATTGCTTGTCGCCGATCGACCGCTTTGGCTCCTCGATGAGCCGACGACCGCCTTGGACGAGGCGGCGCAGCGGCGCTTTGGCGACATCATGCGCGAGCATCTTGCCGGAGGCGGACTTATCGTCGCCGCCACGCATGCGCCGCTCGACCTCGCCGGCGCGCGCCAGTTGCGGCTCGATCCCGTCTCGGCCGCCGCATGAGGCACGCGGCCGCCGCCCTCTTCCTTCGCGAATGGCGAATCGCCCGCCGCATCGGCGGCGGCGCGGCGATCGGCCTCGTCTTCTTCCTGATCCTGGTGACGCTCGTTCCTTTCGCGATCGGTCCGGACCTCAATCTGCTCAGCCGGATCGGTCCGGCCATTCTGTGGATCGCCGCGCTGCTGGCGACCCTGCTTGGCGTCGATCGACTTTTCCAGAGCGACGAGGAGGACGGCTCGCTCGACCTCCTCATCCATGGCGCTTTGCCGGTCGAACTCGTCGTCCTGGTCAAATGCGCGGCTCACTGGACGGCGAGCGCGCTTCCCCTTGTCATCGCCAGCCCGCTTTTCGGCCTGATGCTGGCGCTCGACGGCAAGGCGCTTTTTTTCGTCGCAGCGAGCCTCGCCGTCGGCACGCCGGCCTTGACCATGATCGGCGCGATCGGCGCGGCTTTGACGGTCTCGCTGCGGCGGGGCGGGTTGTTGCTCGCCGTCGTCGCCTTGCCGCTGACGATCCCGGTGCTGATTTTCGGCGTCGCCGCGGCCTCGGCGGCCAGCGGCGCAGCCGCGCCTTTCACGCCGCCCTTCCTGGCGCTTTGCGCGATCAGCCTTGCTGCGCTCGCGGGGGCGCCTTTTGCCGCCGCCGCCGCGCTCAAACATGTGAGGGACTAATTTGAGGAGTTGCTGACAAATGATTTCAGACGAAATTCTTTTTGGTCTTTTTATTAGCCCTTTTTACTCGATTGTCGCCCCGGTCCTCGCCTACCTTTATTGCAGGCGGCGTTGTCGTCTCACTGCAGGCGACCTTGGGCTCGGCGTCGCGGCGGCGGTGATTTCGCAAACCATATTCTCGCTGGTCCCGCTTTATGTTCTTGTCTTTCGTTTGACGCCACACGGGTTGGACCCTTATTTCAAGCTTCTCGGATCCGCGCTGTTCAAATCCGCGTGGATCGTTCTTTTGCATCAAGCGCTGCGTTTTACGGTCTTCCGCTTCCGGATCGGCCAGGCGACGGATGACGGTCCGGGAATCGCGTATGGGATCGGCTTCGCCGTCTATGCATGCCTGTCCTTGGCTTGGTTCGGATGGTCGGAACTAAGCCAGGCGCTCGCGACCAACAAACAAGCCATGCTCGTCGCTCTCGGGCCGGAATATGCGATCGCGCCCGATATCCGTGATCGCTATTTCTGGACCGGCGCGCCTCTGGCGACGCAAGCCGCCGCGAATCTGTTGCTCGAGATTGGTCTAGGGGCGCTGGCATGGCGCGCGCGCCGTCTCAACAGCCTAAAGTTGCTCGGGCTTGGATTGATCCTTGATTTTGTCTGGCGCGTACCAATGGCCCTCGACGAGGCTCGTCAATCGACGTTTCATGTTGCGTTCTATTATGAATGGCTCGGTCTTTTTTTGACTCTTGGTTTTCTTCTCTATCAGGCTATCGCGCGGCGCCGGCCGCACGCCTTTCAGTGGCGTAACCGCCAGGCAAGACCGCCGGCGCCAAGCGATCCGGAAAGCCCGGGTCTCTTCGCCGTATGGCGCAATCAAGCCCTTAGAGACGAGGACGCCTGACGCCTCGCGAGCTCCCCAATCTGTTTTTCGACAAGCAATTAACCGAACCTCATCAATTGAGCCTCAATGATCCGGCGGCGTTTTCGCCTCATTGCCGCCGCCTGGCTGGAGGAATAAAACCCGCCAATGCCCAATATCGCCAATCCCACGGCGTTTCTCGCTTTCGTTCGCCGAGCCCTGCCATGGCTCTGGGCGGCGACGGCGGCTTTGTTCGCGCTTGGCCTTTGGCTCGCGCTTTTCGTCGCCCCGCCGGATTATCAGCAGGGCGAGACAGCGCGGATCATGTATCTGCATGTGCCGGCGGCCTGGATGGCGATGTTCATCTATGGGGTGATGGCGATCGCCGCGCTTGGCACGCTGGTCTGGCGCCATCCCCTGGCCGATGCGGCGCAAAAGGCGGCGGCGCCGCTGGGGGCTGGCTTTACCTTTGTCTGTCTGACCACCGGCTCGCTATGGGGCAAGCCGATGTGGGGGACCTATTGGGTCTGGGACGCGCGGCTGACCTCGGTCCTGGTCCTGTTCATCCTCTATCTCGGCCTGATCGCGCTATGGCGCGCCATCGACGATCCTGGCCGGGCGGCGCGCGCGGCGGCGATCCTGACCCTGGTCGGCAGCGTCAATATTCCGATCATCAAATTCTCCGTCGACTGGTGGAACACGCTGCATCAGCCGGCGTCGGTCTTCCGCCTCGGCGGCCCGACCATCGCGCCGTCGCTTCTCTGGCCGCTGCTGATCATGGCGCTCGCCTTCACTTTGCTGTTCGTCGCGCTTCATCTGATGGCGATCCGCAACGAGATCCTGCGCCGGCGCATCGCCCGCCTGACGATGGTCGCGGCGGCGCGCGGCGATTCTTTCGCCCCGACATTGACGGCGAGCGTCCATCCATGATGGCGGCGCCCCATATCGGTTTCGTCATCGCCGCCTATGCGATCGCGGCTGTGGTCCTCGTCGGCATGGTGATCGCGGTCGTCGCCGATTATCGTACCCAACAGAAGGCGCTGAGACGCCTCGAGGGCGGGCGTGAAGGTTCGGCTGGGCCTTGAGCGACTCCTCGATCGATCAAGAAAATGTTCCAACCGCGCGGCGACGGCTGCTGGCGTTGCTGCCGCTTGCCGTCGTCTTGATTCTCGGCGCCTTGTTCTTTGCCCGGCTTTTCGCCGGCGATTCGTCGCGCATTCCTTCGGCGCTGATCGGCAAGAGCGCGCCGCCGATCGACTTGGCCGGCCTCGCCGGCGCGCCGGGTCTTGCCGACGCCGACCTCCGCAAAGGTCACGTCTCGATCGTCAATGTCTTCGGCTCGTGGTGCCTGCCGTGTCACGCTGAACATGAGACGCTGATGGCGCTGGCGGCGGATAAGAGCCTCGCCGCGAGAGGCGTTGCGCTTTATGGCGTCGCGCAAAGGGACGAGCCCGAGAATTTGCGCCGCTTTCTCGGGGCCAAAGGCGATCCATACGCCAAAATCGGTCTCGACCAGAACGGGCGCGTCAGCATCGACTGGGG
>JASLHV010000119.1 GCA_030153205.1 Roseiarcus sp.
CATCCTTTCTCCCTTCGCCGAGGAGCGCCTCGACGCCTTTTTTCTCCAAGCGATCGTACTTGTCGATCGCTCGCAATACGGTGAGTCTTCGCCCCGCATTCTCCTCCCCACCCAGCCCGATCGCCTCCATCACGCCATCAAGCACCTTCCGGTTATTCACCTTAATAACGTACTGCCCCCTCTCGATCCCCAGCGCCTCCAGGCAATCCGCCGCCATCATGCAAATCTCGGCGTCCGCCGCCGGCGACCCCGCCCCGACCGTATCCGCGTCGAATTGCATGAACTGCCGATACCGACCCGGTCCCGGCTTTTCATTGCGGAACACCCAGCCAGCGCGGTACGAGCGATAGGGCTTCGGCAGGCGCTCGTAATTTTCCGCGACATAGCGGGCGAGCGGCGCGGTCAGGTCGTAGCGCAGCGACAGCCAGCGCTCGTCGTCGTCCTTGAACGAAAACACGCCCTCGTTCGGCCGGTCGAGATCAGGCAGGAATTTTCCGAGCGCTTCGGTATATTCGATGAACGGCGTTTCCACCGCTTCGAAGCCGTAGAGTTCGTAGACGGCGCGGATTTTCGCCATCATCGCTTCGGTCGCGGCAATATCGCCGGCCGCGCGATCGATCAGGCCGCGCGGCAGTTCCGGCGTAACGAGCGACGTCTTCTTTTCTTCTTCGGTCATTTAGGCAATTCGCATTTGGCTGCATTGATCGGGGTCGAGGCTTACCCTCATCCGGCGCTTCGCGCCACCTTCACCCGCGAGCGGGAGAAGGACTCTGTCGGCGCCGCCCTCCCCCTCTCCCGCTTGCGGGAGAGGGTTGGGTGAGGGGAAGCCTCGGCGCATGCTCGTTATCATGTGACAAGAACGTCCGACCGACCCTCAAATCAGCCCGGCTCCGATATTGATCGTCAACGCCAAGATCACGGTGTTGAAGAAGAACGAGATAATTCCATGCGCCAACGTCGTCTGGCGCATCACGCGCGAGACGGTTTCGACATCGGCGGTCTGCGAGGCGCAACCGATCACGAAGGAATAGTACAAGAAATCCGAATAGGTCGGATTGCTGTCGCCGGGAAAATGCAATCCCTCGCGTACGTCCGGCGTCGAAAGATCGTCGTCCTCATCGGCATAATATTCATGCGCGTAGTGAATCGTGAACAGGAGATGGATGAAGGTCCAGGCGGTGACGATCGTCGCCGTGACGAGGCCGATGTGAAGGGCTTTGCTGTAACCGGTCATATCCTTGACCGGCCCAAGTTCGGCGAAGATGGCGGCGAGCGCGGCGCAGGCCGCCACGGTGCCGATCAACAGCAGCACCCATTGCCGTTCGTCCTCCACCGCGGCTTGCGCGCGAATCGATCGCTCATTCGAACGCGCCATCATCCAGCCGATCAAGGCGATGAAGAGAAACGCCGCGACATTCCAGGCGATAAGCGCGCGCGTCGCCACGCGCAGATCATTCGGGGCGAGGAAATAAACCACGACCATGACAGCCGCGCAGATATAGATGCGCGGCCGATGCCGAATCGCATCGAGTGCGCGCGAGCGCCGCGGCTTGTGGCCGGCGGCGGGCGAAGGGTGAGACATTGGACGATCTCGGGGACAATCTCTGCGTGACCTGCCCCAGCCGGCAGAGAGGGTCAAGCGTTCCGCCGCCGCAATTCGCGTGCCCGAACATTAAGAAGCGCTCTCCACACATGCGGCAAGTCGGTTTTGCGACAAGCGCGCCGGGCAAGCCGACAGAAAGCACTTTTCGTAATTAAATCAGATATTTGTCGGCTTTTTCCTCATTCTTGACACACTGCGGCGCCGTCAATATGGTGCGCGCGGTTTTGAGGGGCGGATTGACTTCAATCCGATTTCAATTCACGGCTTTTTCGGCCGTTCATCCGCTTGTCGTTAAGCTGGCTTGACCGGCGTCCGCTGTCCTCGCAAGGGAAGCGGCGGAGAGACGATGGCGGACGAAGGCGGCGAGGAGGAAGATCGGCTCTTAAGAGCGCGGCTCGAGAAACTCTCAGGCGCGCTCGAGACGCGGCGCGAGACATCGCGGTCGCGTCGCGCGGCGGAGGAGCGATCCTCGGACAATTCCGGCGCTGCGATGGCAATGGGGCTGCGCGCCGCCAGCGAATTTGTGGCGGCGATTGTGGTTGGCGGCCTCATCGGTTGGGGGCTGGACGTCTGGTTGGGTACGAAGCCGGCTTTCCTGATCGCCTTTTTCCTTCTGGGCGTGGCGGCCGGCGTGGTAAATGTGATCCGCGCGACCTCGCCGTCGCGAGGCTCTTGGCCGGTGAAGGGCGGGACGATCGCTCCGCCGCCGGCGAAAAAGAACGGGGACTGAAACGGTGGCGGCAGAAGCGGGGCATACGCTCAATCCGATCGAGCAATTCTCGGTCACGCCGATCGTGCCGATTCACATCGGTCATCTCGATTTCTCTTTCACCAATTCCGCGCTTTACATGCTGATCGCCGTCGGCGTCGCCGCCGCGCTGATGATCATCGCCTCGAACGGCTCTTCGGGCGCCCCCGGTCGCCTGCAGGCGCTCGGCGAAATGGCCTATGAATTCATGGCGGGCATGTTGCGGTCCGCGGCCGGCGATCACGCCAAGGCGTTCTTTCCGCTCGTCTTCTCGATTTTCATCTTCATCCTGATCTGCAATCTGATCGGATTGATTCCCTATACTTTCTCCGTCACGAGCCACATCATCGTCACCGCCGCTTTCGCGCTGATCGTGTTTTTCACGGTGGTGATCGTCGGCTTCGCCAAGCATGGCCTCGGCTTCCTCAAGCTCTTCGTGCCGCCGGGCGTGCCGATCTACATTCTGCCGATCGTCGTGGCGATCGAGGTCTTCTCCTTCTTTGTCCGGCCGCTCAGCCATTCGGTCCGTCTCTTCGCCAATATGTTGGCCGGCCATATCACGCTGAACGTCTTCGGCGGTTTCGTTGTGATGCTGCTCGGCGCCGGCGCCGCCGTCAAAGCGATCTCTATTTTGCCCCTGGGGATGATCATCGGCCTGGAAGCTCTGGAGCTACTGGTCGCGTTCCTTCAGGCCTATGTCTTCGCCATGCTGACCTGCATGTATCTCAACGACGCGCTTCACCCCGGCGGCCACTAACCCGCCTACGAAACAACAGCCATCAGACCAAGGAGCATTCGATGGATCCCGTTGCAGCCAAGTATATCGGCGCTGGCCTCGCCGCGATCGGCACCGGCGCCGCCGGTATCGGCGTCGGCACGCTGTTCGGCCAGTTCCTGAACGGCGCCCTGCGCAATCCGTCGGCGGTCGAAGGCCAGTTCGGCCGTTTGATCTTCGGCTTCGCGGTGACCGAAGCGCTCGGCATTTTCGCGCTGCTGATCTCCTTCCTCCTGCTCTTCGCGGTCTGATTGACCCCATCCGCGATTGATGCGGGAAGGGGCTTCACGCTCCTTTCCGCCATGAGGACCACGAATATGGCGCAGGAAAAAGCGACGCAAAGCGAGGTTGGGCACGAGGGCGGCGGCCACGCTAACTTCCCGCCCTTCGCGAGCGAGACCTTTCCGTCGCAGCTTCTGTGGCTCGCGATCAGCTTCGGCGCGCTCTATCTCCTGATGTCGCGCGTCGCTTTGCCCAAGATCGGCGGCTTGATCGAGGCCCGTAAAGCGCGCATCGCCAAAGATCTCGACGAGGCGACCGCGATGCAGCAAAAGGCGGACGCAGCGGCCGCCGCGCATGAGAAGACGATCGCCGACGCCCGCGCTAAGGCTTTGGCCGTGGCTCAGGAAGCGCGCGACAAACTCGCGGCGGAGGGCGCCGTTAAACGCAAGGCGCTCGAAGAGGAGCTTAACGCCAAGCTCGCGGTAGCGGACGAGCAAATCGCGGCGACGCGCGCTCAGGCGATGAGCAATGTCGAGGGAATCGCCCGTGACGCGGCCGGCGCGATTTTCGAGCGCATTATCGGACGCCCCGCCGATGCCGACGCGATCGCCAACGCGGTCGCTTCGGCCAAGAACGCTTAAATCCGATAGGAGCCCGGACCCATGGCGTTCGACGCTGAATTTTTCGTCACCCTCGGCTTTATCATCTTCCTGTGCCTGCTCGGCTATCTCGGCGTGCACCGAATGCTCCTCGCCTCGCTCGACAAGCGCGGCCAGGCGATCGCCGACGAACTCGCGCAAGCCGCGAAACTGCGCGACGAAGCCATCGCCTTGCTGGCGAGCTTCGAACGTAAAGCGTCGGAGGCCGAAGCCAGCGCCGCCGAAATCATCGCCAATGCAAAGGCTGAAGCCGAAGCGCTCGCGAAGGAGACCGCGGAGCGTCTCGCCGATTTTGTCGCCCGCCGCACCAAGCAGGCCGAGAACAAAATCGCCATGGCCGAGGCTCAGGCCACCGCCGACGTGCGCGCCGCCGCCGCCGATCAGGCCGCCAAAGCCGCCGAAATTGTATTGCGTCGGGAGACGCAGGGCCCCGCCGGCGCCGATATCGTGTCGCGGGAGATTTCCGCCCTGAAGGACCGCCTGAACTAGCCGCGTCGCGCCCCATGCGCGCGCCATTTCAGGGGCCGAAATTTGAAATCGTTCGGGTTAATCATTCCCGAGCGGAAAGACTCATCGTTCTTTAAGACTAAGAGCCCAAAACTCAGCGGCGCTGAACAGACGCCGCGACATGACCGCCCTCGAAAACCTGCTGAATATTCTAAAGCCTGTCGTTGACGTGCTCCTGACGCCGACGTCGGCGATCTCCATCTATTCGGTCGCCTTCGCAGTGACGCTGGCTTTCGCCTTCCTGGCGCAAAGGCAAAAACGCCGGCGCGGCCGCGTTCGGTTGCGCGCGATCGCCCGCGCCATGTTTCGGCGCCAGGTGCTTTTTCATCGTTCGACCTTCGCCGATATCGGCTACTTTCTTCTCGGAACGCTGTCCTTCGGCGCGCTTTTCGGTTGGGCGCTCTTCTCGGCCTCGGCGATCGCCGATGTCGTCGCCGGCTTCCTGCAGGACCACTTGGGTCAGCGCGCGCCACTGGAAGCGCCGGATTTTGTACTGCGCACGGGACGAACCCTCGTACTCTTTTTTGCGTATGAATTGGGCTTCTTCATCGATCATACGCTGAAGCATCGCATTCCCGCTCTCTGGGAATTGCACAAGACTCATCATTCGGCGGAAGTCCTGACGCCGCTGACCAACTTCCGGGTCCATCCCGTCGATTCCATAATCCTTTGGAATAATCTGGCTTTGGCGACAGGCCTCTTCGGAGGGATTGCCCAATATGCGCTCGGAAAGTCCGTCGAGAGTTTCACGCTGGACGGGCAGAATATTTTGATGATCCTCTATATCTACCTGACCGCGCAGCTTCAGCATTCGCATTTTTGGATTCCGATGCGCGGGTGGCTTGGCCGCGTTTTCATGAGCCCCGCCCATCATCAAATCCACCATTCGAGCGATAGCGCGCATTTTAATCGCAACATGGGCGCTAGTCTCGCCATCTGGGATTGGTTGTTCGGCACATTGGCGATCCCGGAAAAAGAGCCGCCAAAGATCAAATTCGGCGCGGCGATGGACGACCGCGACCCGCATAGCGTCACGACCCTGCTGCTCGATCCGCTGTTGAATGCGCTTGGCGCGCTGATAGGGAGAAAGCTGCCCCTGACGCCGACCGGCGCAACGCCCACGGCGGCGCGAGAGACCTCGACGCGATCCTGACGTTTGGGACTTAGGCTT
>JASLHV010000132.1 GCA_030153205.1 Roseiarcus sp.
CGATGGCCTTTGCGCCCCTCAAACGGACGAAAACGACGCTGTCCGCCGCCAAACGCGGCGAGACGCGCTAGTCGTTAAAGCTCCCTCCGCCTCTCTCCGGCGGAGACCAGCGAGCGGCCTTTCGGGGCGATGGGGAGAAGCCAATTCAAGACAAGGAAAAGAGCAATGAGCTTCAAGGTCGCCATTGTCGGCGCCACGGGCAATGTGGGCCGCGAAATGTTGGACGTTCTGGCCGAGCGTCGCTTTCCAGTCTCCGAGGTCGTCGCGCTGGCGTCGTCGCGCTCCGTTGGAACTGACGTCTCCTTCGGCGACAAGGTGCTGAAGTGCCGCAATCTCGAGAATTACGACTTCTCGACAACCGACATCTGCCTAATGTCGGCTGGCGGCTCGGTCTCCAAGGAATGGTCGCCCAAGATCGGCGCGCAAGGCTGCGTCGTCATCGACAATTCCTCGGCCTGGCGCATGGACCCGGACGTGCCGCTGGTCGTGCCCGAGGTCAACGCGCAAGCCGCCAAGGGCTTCACGAAGAAGTACATTATCGCCAATCCGAATTGCTCGACCGCCCAACTCGTCGTCGCGTTAAAGCCTTTGCACGATAAGGCGAAGATCAAGCGCGTGGTCGTGGCGACGTACCAATCCGTGTCCGGCGCTGGCAAGGAGGCAATGGACGAACTCTTCGCTCAGAGCCGAGCCGTTTTCGTCTCCGACCCGGTGACGACGAAGAAGTTCCCGAAGCGCATCGCTTTCAACGTCATTCCGCAAATCGACGTCTTCATGGAGGACGGCTTCACCAAGGAAGAGTGGAAGATGGTGGCCGAGACCAAGAAGATTCTCGATCCGAAGATCAAGCTGGTCGCCACTTGCGTGCGTGTGCCGGTCTTCATCGGCCATTCCGAAGCGGTGAACATCGAGTTCGAGAATCCGATCAGCGCCGACGAGGCGCGCGACATCCTGCGCGAGGCGCCGGGCTGCTTAGTGATCGACCGCCGTGAACCTGGCGGCTACATCACGCCGCATGAGGCGGCCGGCGACGACGCGACCTATATCTCGCGCATTCGCGAAGACCCCACGGTCGACAATGGCCTCGTCCTCTGGTGCGTCTCGGACAACCTGCGCAAGGGCGCGGCGCTGAACGCGGTGCAGATCGCGGAAGTGCTGGTCAACCGGGGTTGGCTCAAGGCGAAGCAGAAGGCGGCGTGATTTCTACGTGCCGCCATGCGCTGCGTCAGGCCAAATCATCTCAAATCTCCCGCGTGCAGGGAAGGCGATCGCGAATCCGTTCTTTAGGGCGAGGTTGCGATCATAAGATGAAGGCGGCACCTCTACAACGATGAGCGAACGGACCTGCGGAATCTTCTGAGCATAATCTAAGAGCTGCCCCATAGCTGCTCTGATGGCGTAGCGTACATTTATTGGATCGCACGGTTTAATTTCGACGAACACGAAGCCCCGTTCGTCATCGTGAAACCGCAGATCAACAAAATCTCTATTACTCTCGAAATCGATTCCTGTCGCACTGAGGTACTTTTCGAATCGAGATTGTAGAATGTGGTGTCGAGGACTTACCATTGCCTCATAGTTAACAAGATAGTTTTTGACTACTTCTGCCGGAGGAGGAGACCTCCATGGTCCATCGCCGCCGCCGTGGGGTTCGGAATTCTCGTTCTTCTCAAGCGTAAATCCGCCAATAGCCGCCGCAAGATAGCTCACAAGCCGCGGAGTCGCTTTAGTTAGATATTTCTGCGCGGGAACGACCTCGTCGGTTGTGTCCTTCTTTCGTCTGAAGGGATACAGTTCAATATTTTCGGCGCGCTCGATTTCCGCGCGAATTCGTTTCCCGTATTTTGAGAGGAAGTTCTTCAGGGGAAGGTTTTTGATTTGGATGCGATCCCGCAACCGTATGAAATAACGCCCAGACCTGACGACCGCAGGTTTCTTGATCAAAGAGGCTGCGACGATGTACCGATGTTCTGGTCCAAGCTCCTTAATATGTACAACTGTATCGCCCGGGCGGGGCTCAAGCATAAAACGATAGTAATTTCTTTTGTTCTTTGACCTTCTATTGCTTACGAGGTTTTCGCCGGTCTTATAAAAGCTGACCGATTCTTTTCTGTTTCTATGCTCAATCCAAACAGTTTGGTCGGGTTGAAGCCCTTTCCGCCAAAGTCGCCATTGACGCCTCTTTAAATCGTTTGGGCAATGTGCGTCGTCATCCGATCTCACTCTTGCGCCACTGCTTCAAGCGAAGCCCAAAAACAGCGCCAACGACCGATTGACAGAAATCATCGTTTCATCGTCGACCCGACCAATCGGCTTTCCAAGTTTGTCGCGCTTCAGGGTCATAGCCTTGTCGATCATGATTTGCGAAGGCTTGCGTAGTCCGTTGCCTTCGGTCGGCTGTATCGTTAGTCGAATCAACGGCGCATCGATTAATGCGCTTGAGACGAGAAGGATTGTAACAGTCGCCGTCCGGTCGAATTGGTCGGATTGAATGACGAGTGCGGGACGAGGCTTGCCGAAATCGCCGGGTGTAGCAACGACGACGAGGTCGCCGCGCCTCACTTCTCTTCCTTAAGCAAATCGGCAAGCGCCGCATCGAGGAAATCTTGCAAATCCTGATCGGCCTTATCGGCCTTCGCCACCACGCGCGACTGCCGGCGGCATTCCTCGGCAAATCCGGGCCTGCGCGTATCGGGCACCCATATTTGCAACGGGCGCAGCCCTGCCGCTCTAAGAGTTTCTCGGCGCTTCTGTACTCGTTTCTTCACGGAGGCGGGCATGGCGACCTTCCTTCAAACTCCGTTACATGTAACGGGGTTTGACCTGGGCGTCAATCGACGCATGTCTCGGCGCCACTCAAAACGCCGCGAAAACCGGCTCGAACTTTCCGCTCGTCTGGTCGACGATTTGAAGCCTGCCGTCGGCGACGCCGAAGTAGGCGCCGTGCAGCTTCAGCATGCCGCGCTCTTCGAGGGTTTTCACCCAGGGAAAGGTACGAAGGTTCTCCAGGCTCTGGATTATCGACGCTTTGGCGAGCCTCTCGACGTAATCCGCGATCGGCTCGGACGGCGGGCCGAGCTGCTTGGCGGCGGGCGCGATTAGCGCCATCCATTGGCCGATGAAATCACCGGCTGAGAGAGGCCGCGCGTAGGGGTCCATCTCGTTTTCGACATAGGCCCGAACGCCGCCACATTGCGCGTGACCCATGACGACGACATGCTCGACCCTGAGGCCCATCACCGCATATTCGAGCGCGGCCGAGGTGCCATGATGATGGGCGTCTGGCCCGTAAGTCGGTACGATATTGGCGACGTTGCGCGCGACGAAGAGTTCGCCCGGCGCCGCGCCGAAAATGACATCCGGCGAGACGCGCGAGTCGCAGCAACCGATGACCAATACCCGCGGCGATTGGCCTTTCTCTGAGAGTTCGCGAAAGCGCTCCTGCTCCTGCGGCAGGCGGCCGGCGACGAACGCGCGATAACCAGCGATCAGATGATCGGGCAAATCGCCCGCCGGCGTCTCCGTCTCCACGCTCATGTTCAACTCCTTTAAAAAAGTTCAGGCGCCAATTTTCCCAGGTCCGCATTGCCGCCGCAAAGGAGCACGCCGACCCGTTCATCGGGCGCCGGGCGGTAGGCTCCGCTCAGGAGCGCGGCATAGGCCGCCGCGCCACCCGGTTCGGCAATGATGCAGAAGTCGCGCCAAAGCGCCTTCTGCGCTTCGCGGATGGCGTCGTCATGAACGAGAAGGCTTGTTGCGACAGCTTGTCGCGCAATGTCGAAAACAAGATCGCCTACGCGGCGTGCGCCGAGCGAATCGGCGGCGATCGATTTTACGGGAACATCCACCGGCCGGCCGGTCGCGAGCGCCTCATGCAGGGCGCGCGAGCCCTCCGGTTCGACGCCGATCACTTTGACCTTGCCGACGAACCAGGCGGCGATTCCGGCGATGAGGCCGCCCCCGCCGACGGCGACAAGCACCGTGTCGAGCTTGGGCAAGCCGAGACGCTGCAAGTCCTCCTCCCATTCAAGACCGACCGTCCCCTGGCCTTCGATGGTCCGGAGCGAATCATAGGCGTGGATCGATCGCGCGCCGCTTTCAGCGACATATTCGTCGCAAAGCGCGAGCGCGTCGAAATAGGTCGCGCCCTTAACGACAACCTCTGCGCCGCTCGCCTTGATCTTGGCGATCTTCACCGGCGCCGCGATCTCGGGCACGAAGATGCGGGCCTTTATGCCGAGCTTGCCGGCGGCATAGGCGACCGCCGCGCCGTGGTTGCCGCCCGAGGCTGTGGCAACGCCCGCCGCAGGCGCAGAATCGCTCAGAAGATTGTTGAAGGCGCCGCGCGGTTTGAAAGAGCCGGCATGCTGGAGGAATTCGAGCTTTAGCGAGATGCGCTTGATCGCGTCGGCAGGCGAAGTGGCCTCAAGAAGCGGCGTGCGACGGATGTGCGGCGCAATGCGGGCGTAGGCGTCGCGGATGGCCGAGGGCGTGACAGGAAGGGACATAAGCTTTCGCGCAGGTTTGCCTTCACCCCCGTGAAACCGAGAGAAGGTGGCCGGGCGCCGGCCGGATAAGGGGCGCCGCAGGACTTCGAAGCAAGGCGTCCTACGGAGCCGCCAATCCCTGACTCAGCGCAGCCCACCTCTATCGCGCCTTCTCCGGTTTCACAGGGAGGAGGGCGCGTGCAGCGCTAGATCTTCAGCGCGTCCTTCAGTTCGCGCAGGCGGTCGACCTTTTCCTGCGCCGCTCGCTTCTGCTCTTCGCCAGCGTCAGCGAGGTCTTCCTCGGCGTTCTTGATTTCGCCGGCGATACGATCGGCGCTTAATTCGTCGACGGGAATGGTCGTTTCGGCGAGAACCGTCAGGCCAAGCGGATTGACGTCGGCGAAGCCGCCGCGAACGAAAAGCCGCGTATGCTTCCCGCCGGTCTCGCCGATATCGAGGATGCCCGGCCGCAGCGTCGTCATGACCGGCGCATGGTCCGCGAGAACGAGGAAATCGCCCTCGCTGCCGGGCACCAGGACGTCATCGACCGCGCCGCGAAAGACCAGCTTGTCGGGCGAGACGAGTTCGAAGGGAAAAGTGGCCATCGTCAATGACTCCGATCAGGCGATGGCTTAAGCGCCCTCAGCGAGCTTCTTGCCCTTGGCGATCGCGTCCTCGATCGTGCCGACCATGTAGAAGGCCGCCTCGGGCAGCGAATCGTACTTGCCTTCGAGGATGCCCTTGAAGCCCTTGACCGTGTCTTCGATCTTCACCTGCACGCCGGGCGTGCCGGTGAACACCGCCGCGACGTCGAAGGGCTGCGACAGGAACCGCTGGATCTTGCGGGCGCGCGCCACGGTGAGCTTGTCCTCTTCGGTCAACTCGTCCATGCCGAGAATCGCGATGATGTCCTGCAGCGACTTGTAGCGCTGCAGCACCTGCTGCACCGAGCGGGCCACATTGTAATGCTCCTCGCCGACGACGGCCGAGGTCAGCATGCGCGAGGTCGAGTCGAGCGGATCAACCGCGGGATAAATGCCCAATTCGGAGATGGCGCGCGACAGCACGGTGGTCGCGTCCAAATGCGCGAACGAGGTCGCCGGAGCCGGGTCGGTCAAGTCGTCGGCCGGGACGTAAATCGCCTGCACCGAAGTGATCGAGCCCTTGGTCGTCGTGGTGATGCGCTCTTGCAAGGCGCCCATATCGGTCGCCAACGTCGGCTGATAGCCGACCGCCGAAGGAATGCGGCCCAACAGCGCCGAGACCTCTGAGCCCGCCTGGGTGAAGCGGAAGATGTTGTCGACGAAGAACAGCACGTCTTGGCCCTGATCGCGGAAATGTTCGGCGACGGTCAGGCCCGACAAGGCCACGCGCATGCGCGCGCCCGGCGGCTCGTTCATCTGCCCGAACACGAGCGCGCATTTCGACTTCACGTTCGGATCGGGATTATGCGGATCGGCGTTGACCTTCGATTCGATGAATTCGTGATAGAGGTCGTTGCCTTCGCGCGTGCGCTCGCCGACGCCGGCGAACACCGAATTGCCGCCGTGCGTCTTGGCGACGTTATTGATCAGCTCTTGGATGAGCACCGTCTTGCCGACGCCCGCGCCGCCGAACAGGCCGACCTTGCCGCCCTTGGCGTAAGGCGCCAACAGATCGATGACTTTGATGCCAGTGATGAGAATCTGCGCTTCCGTCGATTGCTCGGCATAGCTCGGCGTAGGCTGATGGATGGCTCGCAAAGCCTCTCCCTTGACGGGGCCAGCTTCGTCGACCGGCTCGCCGATGACGTTCATGATGCGGCCGAGCGTCGCTTCGCCGACCGGCACGGAGATCGGCTGGCCGGTGTCGGTGACTTCCTGGCCGCGCGTCAGGCCTTCGGAAATGTCCATGGCGATGCAGCGCACCGCGCTCTCGCCGAGATGCTGCGCGACTTCGAGGACGAGGCGATTGCCGTTGTTCGTCGTCTCGAGCGCGTTGAGAATTTCAGGCAGATGACCGTCGAACTTCACGTCGACGACCGGACCGATCACCTGAGTGACGCGTCCTGAGGGTCTGTTGGCGCTCGCCATGATTCAAGTCCTCGCGTTGATTGAGATCAGAGCGCTTCCGCGCCCGAAATAATTTCTATCAGTTCCTTGGTGATCATCGCCTGACGTGTGCGGTTGTAACGCAGCGTTTGCTTTTTGATCATCTCACCAGCGTTACGCGTGGCGTTGTCCATCGCGCTCATCTGCGCCCCGTAGAACGACGCCATATTCTCAAGAAGGGCGCGATAAATCCGTGCTGCGACGGCGCTCGGCAGGAGTTGGGTCAGGATATCGCCCTCGTCCGGCTCGTAGTCGTAGCTGATTTTCGAATCGTCTTTCTTCCCGTTGCTGTCGAATTCCGGCGGGATGATCTGTTGCGCGGTCGGAATCTGCGCGATCACCGATTTGAAGCGCGAGTAAAAGAGCGTGCAGACGTCGAATTCGCCGGCTTCGAAGCGTTCGAGAACTTTTTTGGCGATCGGCTGCGCGTTATCATAGCCGATCGTACGAACGCTCCTCAGATCGATCAATTCGATGATCTGCTTTTCAAATCCGCGGCGGAGCTGGTCGTAGCCCTTCTTGCCGACGCACATGATCTTCACCGTCTTGCCTGCGGCGATCAGCGCATTGGCCTTTTCGCGGGCGAGTCGGACGATAGCGGTGTTAAAGGCCCCGCAAAGACCGCGCTCGCCGGTACAGACAAGCAAGAGATGGGTCTGCTCGGCGCCTGTGCCGGAGAGGAGACGTGGGCCCTGGCCGCCGGCGCTTTCCGCGAGATTAGCCAGCACGGTGTCAAGGCGATCGGCGTAGGGGCGCGCAGCCTCGGCGGCGCCCTGGGCGCGGCGCAGCTTCGCCGCCGCGACCATCTGCATCGCCTTGGTGATCTTCTGCGTCGACTTGACGGAGGCGATCCGGTTTCTGAGGTCCTTTAAGGACGGCATTAGTACATCTCTCCACCCGCCACGCGCATCCCCTCATCCGGCCGCTTCGCCGCCACCTTCTCCCGCAAGCGCGAGCAGGGATTGCCGCTGCTCTTCCCTCCACCTGTCGGCGCTGATGAAGCGCTTAGCGCGCGCCATCTCCCGCGGGCGGGAGAAGGTTGGGGTGAGGGGTAGCCGCCGAGCAAGGGCATGGCCTACTCAGCTAAAATTCTGCGCATAAGCCTCGACCGCCGACTTCAGCTTGGCCTCGGTGTCAGAGGAAAGATCGCGCGACGAACGAATCGTTTCCAGAACATCCGCGCTCTTGCTGCGCAAGGTCGACAGAAGGCCGTCTTCGAAGGCCTTCACACGGTTGAGCGGCAGCTTGTCGAGATAGCCGTTGACGCCGGCATAGATGACGCAGACCTGCTCTTCCATTTTCAGCGGCGAGAACTGGGGCTGCTTGAGCAATTCGGTCAGGCGCGAGCCGCGGGCGAGCAGACGCTGCGTCGTCGCGTCGAGGTCGGAGCCGAACTGAGCGAAGGCGGCCATTTCGCGATATTGGGCGAGCTCCAGCTTGATCTTGCCGGCCACCTTCTTCATCGCCTTGGTCTGGGCCGACGAGCCGACGCGCGACACCGAAAGGCCGACGTTCACCGCTGGGCGAATGCCCTGGTAGAAAAGATCGGTCTCCAAGAATATCTGGCCATCCGTGATCGAAATCACGTTGGTCGGGATGTAAGCCGAGACGTCGTTCGCCTGGGTTTCGATCACTGGCAAAGCCGTCAGAGAGCCCGAACCATGCTCTTCATTGAGCTTGGCGGCGCGCTCCAGTAGGCGTGAGTGCAAGTAGAACACGTCGCCAGGGTAGGCTTCGCGGCCTGGCGGGCGGCGCAGCAGCAGCGACATCTGGCGATAGGCGACGGCCTGTTTGGAGAGGTCGTCGTAAATCATCAGGGCGTGCATGCCGTTGTCGCGGAAGAATTCGCCCATCGCGCAGCCGGAGAACGGCGCCAAGAACTGCATCGGCGCCGGATCGGACGCGGTAGCCGCGACAATGATCGAATATTCGAGCGCGCCCTGCTCTTCCAAAATCTTGGCGAATTGCGCGACAGTCGAGCGTTTCTGGCCGACCGCGACATAGACGCAGTAGAGCTTGATCTTCTCGTCGTTCGAGGCGTTGAGCGGCTTCTGGTTGAGGATCGTGTCGAGCGCGATCGCGGTCTTGCCGGTCTGGCGGTCGCCGATGATCAGCTCGCGCTGGCCGCGGCCGATCGGGATCATCGCGTCGATGGCCTTGAGGCCTGTCGCCATCGGCTCGTGCACCGAACGGCGCGGAATGATGCCGGGCGCTTTGATGTCGACGCGGGTGCGTTTTGCCGCATTGATCGGGCCTTTGCCGTCGATCGGATTGCCGAGGGCGTCGACGACGCGGCCGAGCAATTCCTTCCCGATCGGCACGTCGACGATCGCGCCGGTGCGTTTGACGGTCTGGCCTTCCTTGATGTCGCGGTCATTACCGAAAATGACGATGCCGACGTTGTCGCTCTCGAGGTTGAGCGCCATGCCGCGAATGCCGTTTTCAAATTCGACCATCTCGCCGGCTTGAACATTGTCGAGGCCATAGACACGGGCGATGCCGTCGCCGACCGACAGCACCTGACCGACCTCGGTCACCTGCGCTTCATTGCCGAAATTGGCGATTTCGTTCTTGAGAATGGAGGAAATTTCAGCGGCGCGGATGTCCATCAGCCGACCTCTTTCATACGGGTGCGGATTGCATTGAGTTTGGTCTTGAGCGAGCCGTCGACCATGCGCGAGCCGAGCTTGACGACAAGCCCGCCGATGATCGAGGGATCGATTTTCACGGAAACTTCGACATCCTTGCCGCGAGTCGCCTCTTTTAGGGCTTCCTTCAGCGCGGCGACATGGGCGTCGGACGGCTGCGAAGCGACCGTCACCTCGGCGCGGGTCACGCCGCGCTCGAAATCGTAGAGTTTCTGGTAGTTCGCGATCATGTCGCGAATGGCGAAGAGGCGGCGCTTGCCGGCCACCAATTTGATGAAATTGGCCGCGACGCCGAAAATCCCCGCTCGCGCGAGGATCGCGCTAAGGGCCTTGATCTGTTCCTCGGCGGTGAAAACCGGGCTGCGCACCAAGCGCTGAAGATCGGCGCTTTCGGCGATCAGGCCGTCGAAAGTCTTCAGATCGGTGGCGACTTCGCCCGTCGTATGGGCGTCTTGCGCCAGCGAAAACAAGGCCAAGGCGTAACGCCCCGCCATTCCCGAAACGATCGTGTCTTCGTCAGCCACGTTTTCCCCTGGGCCCCAATTTTTACGCCGCGGCGCGATCGTTTCGCGCTTGGCTCGCGCACGACGCTGCGCGCCGCCAAACCCTGAAACACATAAGAAAAATATTCAAGGCTCGCCTCGGACGCGAGCCCCGCGGACCAAGGCGCGGTTGCCCTAACATAGGAGTTTTTGCCGCGCAACCCGGCTTGGAAGTCGCGGGATTTCAAGGGGCTTGCGCCCAATCCATGCGAAAGGCGCAAGCGACCGTCGACGGTGGCTCGTGCTAGACTTTCGCGGGGCTCTGCGCGCCATCGCGGAGCGAGGGAGGAACAGCCATGGCCGAGGGTCTCTCGCGTCGGACTTTCTTGCATGGGATGGAGGCGGGCGTTTTGGCGGCGAGTGGATTGGCTATTGGCGCGGCGAGGGCCCAGAGCGTTCCTTGGTCGTCCGGCGAGGAGCCGCCGAAATTGAAAGCGCCGGCGAAAGCCTGCGACTGTCATATGCATATTTACGACAGCCGCTTTCCGATCGCGCCCTCTGCGACGCTGAAGCCGGCAGACGCCAAGCCGAGCGACTATCGTTTGCTGCAAGAGCGGCTCGGGACGTCGCGCAATGTCGTTGTGACGCCGTCGACTTACGGAACCGACAATTCCTGCACGCTCGACGCTATAGCTACAATCGGCGCGACGGCGCGCGGCGTCGGGGTGGTCGATACCACCGTCGCCGATGCGGAGCTGAAAAGGCTCGATCGTCTCGGCATCCGCGGCATCCGCTTCAATCTCGTCCAGTCCGGCGCAACAACGATCGACATGGTCGAGCCGCTCTCGAAAAGAGTGAACGATCTCGGCTGGCATGTGCAGGTTCACATGCTAGGCGACAAGATCGTCGAAGCGGAGAGCTTGTGGCGGCGATTGTCGTCGCCGATTGTCTTCGATCATTTGGCGCGCGTGCCACAGCCGGCCGGCGTCGATCATCCATCCTTCGCCCTCGTACTCGAGCTCATCGATAAGGGACGGACCTGGGTCAAGCTCTCGAGCGCGTACCAGGATTCAAAGGTCGGCCCACCGAGCTACGCGGACACGTCGAAAGTCGCCGCCGCCTTCGCCAAGGCGGCGCCGGAGCGCATGGTCTGGGGCAGCGACTGGCCGCATCCGACCGAGAAGCCGAACGCCAAGCCCGATGACGCCATTCTTTTTGATCTGCTCGCGCAATGGGCGCCGGACGAGGCAATTCGCAATCGCATTCTGATCGATAATCCGGCGGCGCTTTATGGCTTCGGAACAGGATGAGGTACGAAAGCGGCGGCGAGAGGCGGAGATCGCGGCCTTCATCAAAGCGCGCTTGCCGTTGGTTCCAGCCTCGTCTGTTCCCGAAGTCTTGATTCACGCCGCCAATCCGGCGACCGGCCTTGGGAAATTGGCGGAACTATCGGGCGAGGGCGTTGCTCCCTATTGGGCCTATCCTTGGGTCGGGGGCGCGTCCCTGGCGCGTCATTTCTTTGCTCGGCCGCAGACAGTGAGCGGACGGCGCGTCCTCGACTTTGGCGCAGGATCAGGTCTTGTCGGAATCGCCGCGGCGAAATGCGGGGCAAGCAGAGTCTTCGCCTCTGAAATCGATCGCAATGCGCTTATCGCCTTGGGTCTCAACGCCGCCGCCAATGACGTTATGATCGAATTGATCGCGCGCGACGTGACGAAGGAAGAACCTCCAGCCGTCGACCTCGTTGCGGCA
>JASLHV010000170.1 GCA_030153205.1 Roseiarcus sp.
ACGCCGCAGATCGTCCCCGATCCGGCCGCAAAGCGCCGATCAACTGCCGTCTCGGGCGATGGCGTCGTTCGGAGGGGTGCAATGCGGAGTTTGATTGCGGGTTTGGCGCGTCAGAGTCTTGTCGCCGCCGGATTGAGCGCGCTTGTCGTCGGCGCCGTCCTTGCGGCGCGGCCAAGTCACAACCGGGCGGCCCTCGCGGCCGATGGGTCCCTCGACAAGCCGATTTTGGCGAAAGCGATCGTCACCGCCGCGCAGCCAGCGGCAGCGGCGATGGTCGCGACATCAGAGCCGCAGCCCGCGTCAGCGGCCGCTTCATTGACGCCAGCGGCGAAGGCGCCGGAACTGAGGAAACCCGCGCGGCAAGCTTGCGCCGCGCCTTGCGGCAAGGCCGTCGCGGCGCCTCATCCGCGGGCTGCGGCGACCGCGCCAGAACCGGTCGTCGTCGCCTCGGCCGCCCCTGTTCAACAGGCCGATCCGCCGTCGCCGAGCTTGCGGAAGCGGCTATTCGCGCCGGTCGGCTTTATCCGCCAAAATGTCGTCCGCCTGATCCAGTGGCTCTGAACGCGAACGTCAAATGACGTTGCGCTCGAGAAGCGGGCGATTGCCGGCGATACGGTCAAAGGCGAAGGGTGTGAGATCGAGCGTCGCATAGCGGCCGTCGACGATGAGTTCGGCGAGGCCGCGTCCGATCGCCGGCGATTGCTGAATGCCGTGGCCCGAAAAACCGGCGGCCAGATAAGCATTTGCGAGATTTCCCAACCTGCCGACGATCGCGTTGTGATCGAAAATGTTGAGATCGTAATGGCAGGCCCAGGCGCGGCCGGGCTTCAGGCTTTCGAACGCCGGAATGCGGGTCGCCATGGCCGGCCAGATGATCTCGTCGAACTGCGACCAGACGACGTCGAAATCGTCGCTGTCGGGATCGTCGGATTCCGGCGGTGAAACGCCGCAGACATAGCCCTCGCCCTCCGGCCGCACATAGACGCCTGTCGTATCGATCACCAGCGGAAAGGGCGACGGGCGCTCCTTCGCCGTGAAGACGAAGACGCAGCGCTTGCGTCTTCGAACCGGGATGTCGACGTCCATCATCGCGGCGAGCTTGGTCGCGCCGGCCGCGCCCGCGGTATTGACGAAGGCGCCGCAGGCGATGCGTTCGCCGCTGGCCAGACGTACTGCGACGACGCGGGCGCCTTCGCGTTCGACGCCGACGATTGCGTCTTCGCGATAGACGGCGCCCAGGCTGCGCGCTTTGCGACGGAAGGCCTGCATCAATGTATAGCCGTCGAACCAGCCTTCGTTGCTGCGCCCCCAGGCGCCGAGCGTCACGCCGTCGAGACTGAGAAAGGGAAAACGCGCTGCCAAAGCCGCATAATCCAAGAGGAGTATGTCCGCGCCCTCGGCTTTTTGCGCGACATGATTCTGGGTAAGGATAGGCGCGCCGGCTTCGCCGGCGAGATAGAGGTAGCCGCTCTCCTTGAAGGATAGTTCAGGTACGACGTCGTCGACCGCCAGCGTTTGCCTGGCGTTGCGCAGGAACGATGCGCCGAAAAGCCCGATCTTAATGTTGATCGACGTCGAAAATTGCTGACGAATCGAACTGAGCGACAAAGCGCTGGCGGCGCGTTGATAGGTCATGTCTGGGTCGACGACCAGGACGCGACCAGAAAAACCGGGGTGCGAAGCAAGGTGGTAGGCGGTCGAGGAGCCCATCACGGCGCCGCCGCCGATGACGACGTCGAAAGATTCGCTCATCGGGCGACCGCCGCATTTTCGACTTGCGGCCGGAAGGCGTGATTTGCACTCGCTCGCATCTGGTATAAGCGCCTTGTCGAGTTAGGGGAGAATATTTTCATGACGCGTCTAGCCGGAAAAACCGCCGTCGTCACCGGGGCGGCCAATGGGATCGGCCTCGCCTGCGCGAAACGCTTCGCGGCCGATGGCGCGGCGGTGGCGCTCGGCGACATTAACGCCGAAGCGGGCGAAGCCGCCGCCAAGGCGCTGCGAGAACAAGGCGCGCGGGCGATATTCGTCGAGACGGACGTCACCCAGCGCGCCGCCATCGCGGGGCTTGTCGACCGCGCCGTGCGCGAATTCGGCAGCCTCGACGTCATGCTAAATAACGCCGGCGTCGCGTTGAACGCGTCCGTACTCGAAATGAGCGACGAGACTTTCGACAAGGTTCTTTCGATCAACCTGCGTTCGGCTTTTATCGGCACGCAGCTCGCCGCGCGCCAGATGATCGCCGAAAAGCACGCCGGCGTCATTATCAGCATGTCGTCGGTCAATGCGCTGCTCGCGATACCGGGTCTTGCCGCCTATGCCTGCACCAAGGGCGCGCTGAACCAGCTCACCAAAGTCGCCGCGATCGAACTTGCGCCGCATAACATTCGCGTCGTCGCGATCGGGCCGGGCACGATCCTGACCGACCTCGCCAAGAAAGCAGTGTTGAGCGACGACGCCGCGCGTAAGCGCATTCTTGCGCGCACGCCGATCGGACGCGCCGGCGAACCTGAGGAGGTCGCCTCGGTCGCTTCGTTCCTCGCGAGCGATGACGCCTCTTACATCACGGGTCAGACGATCTATCCCGACGGCGGCAGGCTCGCCCTTAATTATACGGTGCCGACGCCGGACTGACCTCTTTCTTGCGTGAGGCCGCCTCCGGCGCTAGGTCTGGCGTCGTCCAGCGGGGAAGATCGATGCGTCCGTCCAATCGCGCGCCTAACGAGATGCGCAAAGTCAGTTTCGAGCGCGGCGTTGCGCGTTATGCGGAAGGGTCCTGCCTGGTGCGCTTCGGCGAGACGCATGTGCTTTGCGCCGCCTCGCTCGAGGACAAGCCGCCGCCGTGGCTGCGCGGCCAGGGCCGCGGCTGGGTAACCGCAGAATACGCCATGTTGCCGCGCGCCACCGCGACGCGCACGCGACGCGAATCCTCGGCGGGAAAAGTCTCCGGCCGCACCCAAGAGATCCAAAGGTTGATCGGACGCTCGCTGCGCGCCGCAGTCGATCTGCCGCGCCTTGGCGAACGCCAGATCACCTTGGACTGCGACGTCATTCAGGCCGACGGCGGCACGCGCACCGCGGCGATCACCGGCGCCTGGATCGCGCTGCACGATTGTCTCAAATGGATGACCCAACGCTCGATCCTGCGCGACAATCCCTTACGCGAGCACGTTGCGGCGGTCTCCTGCGGCGTTTGCAAAGGCGAGTCTGTTCTCGATCTCGATTATGCCGAGGATTCGACGGCGGAGACGGACGCCAATTTCGTGATGACCGGGAACGGCGCGCTCATCGAAGTGCAGGGCTCGGCGGAAGGCGCGCCGTTCAGCGAAGAGCAATTGCTCGCGCTTCTCGCCCTGGCGCGCGGCGGCGTCGCGCAACTCGTCACGATGCAAAAGGCGACAATCGCTTAAGTCGCGCAAAACCGGCCGCGTTTGATCGGCATGCGCTGCGGGCCTATCCTCCTGAGTTCGGAGGAAACCGCCTGTGAACGACGCATCGCCTACGCCTTTCTCCACTCATCTGCGCCGCCGCGACGGCAAACTCGCGCCAGAAGCCGTCGAAGCGCTGAAGCACGATCTCGCCTCCCGTTTCGGCAATAAGCTCGTCACGTCTCAGGCCGTTCGCGAGCAACATGGTCACACATTGACCTGGACGGCGAACCAACCGCCCGACGCCGTGGTCTTCGCGGAGACGACGGAAGACGTCGTCGAGACGGTCAAGCTCTGCGCCAAGCATGACGCGCCGGTCATCGCTTTCGGGACGGGCACTTCGCTGGAAGGCCATCTCAATGCGCCGCATGGCGGCGTTTCGATCGACTTTTCGCGGATGAACCGCGTCATCGAAGTTCACGCCGAGGATCTCGATTGCGTCGTCGAGCCGGGCATCACGCGAAAGACGCTCAACGAGCACTTGCGCGACACGGGCCTGTTCTTTCCGATCGATCCGGGCGCCGACGCCTCGATCGGCGGCATGGCGGCGACCCGCGCCTCCGGCACCAACGCGGTGCGTTACGGCACGATGAAGGACAATGTCGTCGCATTGAAAGTCGTCACCGCAGAGGGCGAGATGATCACGACCGCGACCAGGGCAAAAAAATCCTCGGCGGGGTACGATCTGACGCGCCTTTTCGTCGGCTCGGAAGGCACGCTCGGCGTCATCACGGAGATTACGCTGCGCCTCTACGGCGTTCCGGAGGCGATGGCGGCCGGTCATTGCCCGTTCAAGAGCGTACGCGGCGCCTGCGACGCCGTGATCGCGACGATCCAGTCCGGCATTCCGGTCGCGCGGATCGAATTGCTCGACGCCTTGCAAGTCAAAGCCTGCAACGCTTATTCGAAACTCTCGCTGCCCGAGACGCCGATGCTATTCGTGGAGTTCCACGGCTCGCAGGCGAGCGTCGCCGAGCAATCTGAGCGTTTCGGCGAGATCGCGGTGGAATTCGGCGGTGGACCTTTCGCCTGGGCGACGAAACCCGAAGAGCGGACCAAGCTCTGGCAGGCCCGTCACGACGTCTATTGGGCGACGCTGCCCTTGCGGCCGGGCGCAAAAGTATTTGCGACCGATGTCTGCGTGCCGATCTCGCGTCTCGCCGATTGCGTCGAAGCGACCCAGCGCGATATCGAGGAAAGCGGGCTCATCGCGCCGATCGTCGGCCATGTCGGCGACGGCAATTTTCATACGAGCCCGTTGATCGACGTGAATGACCCGGCCGACCTCGCCCGCGGCGAGGCCTTCTCCAGCCGTCTCGTCCATCGCGCCTTGGAAATGGGCGGCACATGTACTGGAGAACATGGCGTCGGCCAGAAGAAGGCGGCCTATCTCGAAGAGGAGCATCCTGCCGCCACACTGGATTTCATGCGGCGCGTGAAGCTGGCGTTCGATCCGCGCAATTTGATGAACCCGGGGAAGATTTTCAGGGAGTGAGATGAGCGTTCCGGCGGGCGCCCTCCCCTGTGTAGCGAAGCGGAACGGGGGGAGGGAACCATGCGAAGCATGGCGGACGGGCTTGCGGCGGCGGCGGATAATTTTCGAGGGCGTACCCCCTCCACCGCGCTTCGCGCGGTCCCCCTCCCCCGCTGCGCAGGGGAGGATGAGAGCGCTTATTTCGCCTGCTTAACTTCGTCCTCGTAAAGCTTTTTGATCTTCTCCAAATCAACCGTGG
>JASLHV010000175.1 GCA_030153205.1 Roseiarcus sp.
CGGCCCTCTCGCTCTTTGCCCGTTTACGACTGCCTGCTGCGAAGATTTCCTAGGAAAAAATCCCGAAAACCGCTCTTTCGCCGGAGTCAACTTTCCGCCATCGTTCGGCTTGAGAAGAGGCGAGACGATCACACGTCCAAAGTCATGCGACGCCTTCGTACGGCGGCCGATGTGAGCGCCAGGGAGGAATCGATTGCTCCGGTCGTTGCTCGGCGTTTTCCTCGCTCTCGCATTTGCTCCTTCCGGCGCCGCAGCGGAGCCGGTTGAGATTAAGGTCGGCTATCTCCATGTTGCGCCGTCCAAGATACGGCTCTCGCTGATGGACGTGCCGGCCGAGAACGACGGGCTCGCTGGCGCAGGGCTCGCAATCGACGACAACAACACGACCGGACGCTTCCTCGACCAGCATTATTCTCTGCTTCCAACGACGATCAGGCCAACCGACGACATCGCCGCCGCGGTGGCAAAATTCGCTGAGCAGGGCGCAGGTTTCGTCGTGACCGACGTCGGCGCCGAGACTTTATTGAAGGCTGCCGACGCCGCGCGCGAGCGCGGTCTCACACTGATCAACGTAGCCGCGCTCGACGACCGTTTGCGCGAAGAGGATTGCCGCGCCAATGTCGTGCATGTCGCGCCGACGCGTACGATGCTCGCCGATGGACTGGCGCAGTATCTTGTGTGGAAGAAGTGGCGCAAGTGGCTTTTGTTTGTCGGCTCACACGACAAGGACAAACTGTTTGCTGACGCTTTGCGTCGCGCGGCCGCGCGTTTCGGCGCTAAAATCGTCGAGGAGCGAGAATATAAAGACACCGGCGGCGCACGCCGATCCGACACCGGGGTCGTTGAACTGCAGCGCCAGATTCCGGTACTCACACAGGGCGCGCCCGATTATGACGTCCTCGTCGCAGCGGATGAAAGCGAGGTCTTCGCCGGATACTTGCCCTATCGCACTTGGGATGCCCGGCCGGTGGCCGGGTCAGCCGGCCTTGCGCCGACGAGTTGGGACCCGGCTTTCGATCAATGGGGCGCGGTACAATTGCAAAATCGCTTCAGCAAGGCGTTCCGTCGCTTCATGACGTCGCTCGATCTTCAGGCATGGACCGCAGTCCGAATGGTCGGCGAAGCCGCCGCGCGAACCAATTCTAACGACCCGGCCAAATTGCTCGCTTTCATCAAAGGGCCTGATTTTTCCGTAGCGGCCTTCAAAGGTCAGGGTCTGACACTACGCGACTGGAACCTGCAATTGCGGCAGCCCATTCTTCTCTTCGACGGTCGCAACACCGTATCGGTTTCGCCACAGGAAGGTTTCCTGCATCCCGATACGACGCTTGATACGCTCGGCGTCGATCGGCCCGAAACAAAGTGCAAGCTCAAGTGAGTCCCAAGATGGCTTTTTATCCGTCGATCCGCCGCGGCTTCGCACGACAATCCATAAACGCCGCCGGCCTTTCGATCGTTGTTCTTTTGGCGCTGTCAATGCCGACGAGGGCCTCTGTTGCTTTCGTCTCCAACGAACGTAGCAACACCATATCGGTTGTCGATACTGACAAGATGGAGACGGTGGCGACTATTCCAACCGGGCAGCGTCCTCGCGGCATCGAAGTCTCGCGCGACGGGAAGTTCGTCTTCGTGGCGCTGGGCGACGATGACACGATCCAGATTTTCGATACGAAAACTTATCAGAATGTCGGTGAATTGCCTTCCGGTCCCGATCCGGAGCAATTCACTCTGGATCCCTCAGGCAAGAAACTCTACGTCGCCAATGAGAATGACGCGATGGTGACGATCATCGACGTCGCGAGCCGAGCCGCGGTCGGGCAAGTCTCAGTCGGCGTCGAACCGGAGGGAATGGCGGTCAGTCCCGACTCGAAGACGCTGATCTGCACATCCGAAACCACCAGCATGGCGCATTTCATCGACACCGCCAGTCATCAGGTGGTTGCGAGCGTGCTCTTGGGCTCGCGCCCGCGCTTTTCCGCTTTCAAGGCGGATGGCTCGGAACTGTGGGTGACCTCGGAAGTCGGCGGCGGCCTCGCCATTATCGACCCCGACGCACGCAAAGTGAAGGAGACGGTCAAATTCGAAGTGCCTGGCCTTACAGCGGAGGCGATTCAGCCTGTCGGCATCAATATCACCAAGGACGGCAAATATGGCTTCATCGATCTCGGTCCCGCCAACCGCGTCGCCGTCGTCGATGGCGTTACGCATAAGGTGGTGAAATATCTTCTCGTCGGCCAGCGAGTCTGGCACGGCGACTTCACGCCGGATGAGAAATATCTCGTCGTCGCCAATGGGCTTACGAACGACGTGTCGGTGATCGACGTCGCCAGCCAGAAGGTGATCAAATCGATCCAAGTCGGAGAATTGCCGTGGGGCGTCGCCTTTGCGCCGAACTAATCGGCGTCGGTATTCTCAGCGACAAGCAACGAAGAGCGAGACAATGAGGCGGTCGATCATCCTGAGGACCTTGTGTGCGACGCTGATCATGGCGGCGCTTATCGACGGCGCCCCTTCTCTCAAAGCCGCCGATCTCAACGATTATCCGACCTCGGCGCGCGCCGACTATGTCTTTGCCTGCATGAAGGCGAATGGCGAAACGCAAGATATCTTGCAAAAATGTTCATGCTCGATCGATGTCATCGCCTCCATCATCCCTTATGACAATTATGTCGCCGCGGAGACGATTATTTCCATGTCCCAAGTGACAGGGCCGGTCGGGGCGGAATTTCGCTCAACCGAACAAGCCAAGCTCGCCATGCGAGAATTCCGGCGCGCCCAGGCTGAAGCGGAAGTGCGCTGCTTCTAAATTTGACGCGGCGCCCGGCG
>JASLHV010000193.1 GCA_030153205.1 Roseiarcus sp.
GGGAGCTGGAGACTATAGCCGAATTTCTGCTTTTCAGAAAGTGAAATCTTCGTTCAGCGGGCGTCCGCGGCAGGGGAGGACGCGGCAAATCGGCTGGATGGGTGATGCTTCAAACGGGGCGTCCACTTTCGACGTGGCGCGCAAAATGAAGCTCGCAAAGGATTTGGCGCACGACGGCGCGCAACCGGCGACGCGCCTTTGCCCGCTACCGTCGGTTGGCGATCGCGACGCCCATCGCCGTGATCGCCATACCGGCAATCTGCAGGATTGAAAGTTCTTCGCCGAAAAGAAAATAAGCCTGCGCGGCCGCTGTCGGCGGCACGAGATAAATTAGCTGTGCGGCTCGTGAGACTTCGCCATGCCGAATGAGCAGAAGCAGAAGCCAGATTGCGCCGATCGAGAGCGCGAGGACCGACCAGACCAGAACCAGCGCCATGGTCAAATTCCAGGCGATGTGCATCGGTTCGAGAAAATACGCGAAGGGAGCGATTGCTATGAGCGCTCCGATATATTGGAGGCCGGCTATGGCGCGAAGATCGCCGGATGGCTGAAAATGCTTTTGATAAAAGAAGCCAGCCGTCGCGCCGAGCATGGCGATAATGTTCACTGCGACAGGCCATGCGAAGCCCGGTCCAAAAGACGTCGTCGTCAATTTGGGCGAAAGTACGAGAGCGAGGCCGATCAGGCCGAGCGCGACGCCGCCGAAGCGCCTGAGCGATGTGCGCTCTCCAAGAATGAAAGGCGCGAGAATTGCGGTCGCGATGGGTTGAACCGCTGCAAGGAGCGCGGAGACCGAAGCGGGAAGGCCGCGACGAACCGCCCACCACACCCCGCCGAGATAGATCGCATGAAGCAGGACGCCGCTGACGAGCGCATGGCCGATCTCGGCTGGTCTCTTGGGGAAAGACGCGCGCGAGAGAAAGACGATCGCGAAAATCGCAAGCGCTGCGCCGCCAAAACGTACGCATAAAAAAGTCAGCGGATCGGCGTAGTTCGCGGAAAAGCGCGCCACGATCCAGCCGGTCGACCAGAGCAAGACGAAAAAGATCGGCGCGGCGCGGTCGAAGACCGCGCTGTCGGAGCGTGAGGCGGGCATGGCGGCTCACCTAGACCGAGGCGAGGGCGCCGAGCAAACCCTGAGACGGACAACGCAGCTATGCGTTTAGCGCGATCAGATCGCGCCGCAATCGGTCAGGCTCGCCGCTGGCGAGCGAGGCTTCGATCTGTGCGTGCTCGCCGATCCAGATTGGCAGCGCCTTTGCAAGCGCAGCCTGACCGCTCGCTGTGAGCGCCAGGAGGCGGTGACGACGATCTTTTGGATCGATCGAAACTTTAATCAGGCCGCGCTTTTCGAGCGGCTTTACGGCCGCGGTGAGCGTTGTACGGTCCATGGCCAACAAGGTCGCGACTGCGCCGATGTTCGGCGGCTCCGGCCGATTGAGCGACATCAGCAGGGAAAATTGGCCGCTGGTCAGGCCAAGGAGACGGAAGGCCTCGTCGAACCGCCGCGTCAACACGCGCGCAGCGCGCTGAACGTGAAGGCAGAGACAAGCGTCTCTCACCATCAAAGTCGCGGAGAAAGGAACAGAGCGTCGTTTTGACACGGTCATAAAAATGTTGATATCAACATTTTATGTCAAGCGGACCAAATAAAGCGCGTCGGCGTTAACATTGCCGGCGGAAAATTGCTGGAGGAAACTCATGGCGCATCACCAAGTCGTCTCGCGCGAGCAATGGCTGGAGGCGCGTAAGGCGCTGCTCCTGAGGGAGAAAGAGGCGACGCATCTGCGCGACGCCATCAACGCGCAACGCCTCGCGCTGCCCTGGGTCAAAGTCGACAAGACCTATCGCTTCCAGACGCCGACCGGCGAAAAGACATTGGCCGAACTCTTCGGCCATCGCAGCCAGCTCATCGTTTATCACTTCATGTTCGGCCCGGATTGGAAGGCCGGTTGTCCCGGCTGCTCGTTCCTCGCCGATCATCTCGATGGCGCGTTGCCGCATCTCGAGCATCATGACGTCACTTTGGTCGCGGTCTCTCGCGCGCCGCTCGCGAAAGTCGAGGCGTATAAGCGTCGGATGGGCTGGAAGTTTCCCTGGGTCTCCTCATTCGGCAGCGATTTCAATTATGACTATGGCGTCTCATTCAGCGAAGAGGATCTGGCGAAAGGATCGGTCGTCTATAATTTCACCGAGATCGACCGAGCGAGCGCTCATGACGAACTGCCTGGCCTCAGCTCTTTTTCGAAGGACGAATCCGGCAGTATTTTTCATACTTATTCGAGCTACGCGCGTGGGCCCGAGGAGTTCATTGGCGCCCTCATGATCCTTGATCGGGCCCCGAAGGGCCGCAATGAGGCGAGGACAATGGACTTTGTTCGCCGCCATGACGAATATGAAGATAAGCCCGCCGCGCATGCCGGGTCTGCATGAGGAGCGGCCTGTCTTAAATTTCTGACAATCGTTGGTCACTCTGCTGCAACAGAACGTCCTGTCCATCGTGTCGCCAAGTGGAGCGGCGGCTCTTTACGCTTTGATTTTGATCGCTGACCTTTTCAGGGAGAGTTGCAATGTCTGACCATCACGGAAAATTTGTATGGTACGAACTGATGACGTCCAATATTAAGGCGGCGGCAGGTTTCTATACCGGCGTGATCGGGTGGACAGCCAAGGATTCCAATATCCCAGGCATGGATTATACGATGTTCAACGCCGGCGAGGCTGGCGTCGGGGGCGTGATGGCGCTGCCGCAGATGCTGGTCGACATGAAAGTACCGCCCCATTGGATCGGCTATATCGCCGTTGACGATGTCGACGTCTACGCCAAGAAAATCACTGAGGCCGGCGGCGTCATTCATAAAGCGCCAGACGATATTCCGGGCGTCGGCCGTTTTGCCGTGGCGGCGGATCCGCAGGGCGCAAGTTTTTCGATTTTCAAGGCGGCCGAGGGGATGCAAGCGCCGGAAATCCCGCCGAACGCCAACGGGCATGTCGGGTGGCGCGAGCTTTACGCCGGCGATCTCGACACGGCTTTCGCCTTTTATTCCGGCCTCTTCGGCTGGACCAAAGGTGAGGCTTTCGATATGGGCCCGATGGGCGTCTATCAACTCTTCGCCTGGCATGGCGCGCCCGTTGGCGGCATGATGACGAAGCCGTCATCTGTTCCGCATGCGGTCTGGGGTTATTATTTCACTGTCGATTCCATCGGCAAAGCTGCGGAACGCGCCAAG
>JASLHV010000250.1 GCA_030153205.1 Roseiarcus sp.
GACGATGATCGCGCCGCGCCATCCCAATCGCGGCGTGGAAATCGCCGAGACTTTGCGCGCGCGAGGCCTCGATTGCGCGTTGCGTTCGCGCGGCGCCGAGCCGGGCGCCGAGGCGATCTATATCTGCGACACGATGGGCGAACTTGGTCTGTTTTACCGTCTGGCCGGCGTCGTCTTCCTCGGCAAGTCGCTTTTTCCGGATGCAGCCGGCGGCGGCCAAAATCCGATCGAGCCGGCCAAACTCGCCAGCGCCATTCTGCACGGACCCTATGTCGCGAATTTCGCCGACGCTTACGCCTTGCTTGACAGCGCCGGCGGCGCCGCATCGGTACGTGACGCGGATGAGCTCGCCGGCGCATTGGCTGGCCTTTTTACCGATGGCGGCAAGTTGCGCGCCATGACGCGCGCGGCTGCCCATGCGGTCGAGAGCCAGACTGGCGCTCTCGAACGTACGCTTCGCGCGATCGGGCCTTATCTTTTGGAATCGGCGGCGTGAAAGCGCCCGCCTTCTGGGCGAAGGCGCCGCCTTCGCTCGCCGCGCGTCTTTTGCAGCCGCTCGGCGCCGTCTATGGCGCTTTGACGTCTCGCCGCATGGCGCAACCGGGCGCGCGCGTTTCTCTCCCGGTCATCTGCATCGGCAATTTCGTCGCCGGTGGCGCCGGCAAGACGCCGGCGGCGATGGCGGTCGCCAAGCTGCTGATCGCCGAGGGCGAGAGGGTCGCCTTTCTCTCGCGCGGTTATGGCGGCGCCGCTACCGCCGACCCGATCGCGGTCGATCCGAAGCGTCATGCGCCGGACGAAGTCGGCGATGAGCCGCTGCTGCTCGCGCGGATCGCGCCCTGTTTCGTGGCGCGTGATCGTCTTCGCGCCGCCAAGGCCGCCACCGCCGCGGGCGCGAGCGTTCTCGTGCTCGACGACGGCTTACAAAATCCGGCGCTCGTCAAGGATTTCAGCCTTGCGATGATCGACGGCGTCTATGGCTTTGGCAACGGCCTTTGCCTACCGGCGGGGCCCTTACGGGCGCCGCCCATCGGGCAATGGCCGCATGTCTCGATGGCGATTGTCGTCGACGCGCCGGATCGAACGGCCAAAGCGTGGCGCATCGTTGAGGACAAGCCGGCTATCGGCGCAAAATTGATTCCAGACGAAGCCGTGAGCGAGGGCTTGAGAGGCCGGAATTTATTGGCTTTCGCTGGCATCGGCCGGCCGGAGAAATTCTTTGCGACGCTCGCCGCTCTCGGCGCACGGGTCGCTCTGGCGCGTGGATTTCCAGATCATCACCGCTTCACCCATCGCGAGCTCGATGCACTGTTCGCTGAAACGAAGGGCCGTGGTCTTACCGTCGTTACGACGGAAAAGGATCATGTACGTCTGCCGGCGGAATATGCGCAGCAGACGGTCGCTTTGCCGGTGACGATGCGCTTCGACGACGAGCCTTTGATCGCGCGCCTTCTCGTTGAGGCGATCGCCCGGCGGCGCACATCTGAGTGAGCAAGAGCGAATTTGCTTGACCCTGTGTACGGCGAAGCCAGTCTCAAGTTATGTCCTGATCGATTCGCTTAAGGGGAGGCGTCCGATGAAAATCCTTGCCGCCGCGGCTTTGGCCGCCTTATTGCTCGCCGGCTGCAATTCTGCCGGACGGCCGCCCGGCGCGTCGTCGCCCCCGCCGCCGGCTCCCGCGTCAACCGATGTGACGCCGTCGAATTTCGTGATGCCCGCCGGTTCAGGCTGTGCAGGCGAGATCGCTCGCTATCGCGCCGTTCAGGACAATGATCTCGCCATGGGTCATGTCGCCAAGTCCGTCTACAACCAGATCAAGGGCGAAATAGCGGACGCGGAACAGGTCTGTGCAGCCGGAAAGGACGGGGAAGCGCGAGCAATGATCACCGCCTCGCGCAAGCGCCATGGCTATCCCACGGAGCTTTGAGGCGCGGCGAAAGCGTAGCGCAGAAAATCGACGATGAACTGCGGCATGCGTTTGTCGTCGATATCGGCTGTCGAACGCGCGATATGCATACGCGTCAGTTCCGGCATTGTTTCGCTGGCGAGATAGGTCTCGATCTTGGCCTTGAGCGTCTCGGCGTTCAGGGGGACGGTGACGGGTTTCAGGCAGGCGATGCGCGGCGGCGCCTCGACGACGATCCAATCTTCGGCGAACGAAACCTCGCGCGGCGTCAATCCCGTCTCTTCTTGCAATTCCCGTACGATGCTGGCGCGCAGGTCGACGCGTCCTTCGAAAACGTCGCTTGGGTCCGGCGTGCCGGCCGCGAAATAGATTAATCCGCCATTGGCGGTGTGGTGGGCCATCTCGCCGAGAAGATAGGCGCCATCCGAAGACTGCAGCGCCGCCATCGAAAATCCGTTGCACACGGCTTCGCCAGGAAAACCAAGGTCCCGCCAAGCGAGAAAATTCTTATAGTCGGTCTCGAAATACTCGCCGCGCAAGACTCTCGCGCCATCCGTGCGAGCCACGAAATCATGCGATCCCATCAGAAGAATACGGCCGTCGAAAAGGCTGGGTTGAGCGGCCTGTCGCCGCTGCCAAAAGGCGAGAATCTCGTCGGCGCGCTCTTCGGCGAAGCCCCAAGAACGCTGCGCCAGTTTCAGATCGAGTTCGGCGACCTTGTGGATGCGGATCATACGTTAATCGTACCCTCGGAAACAATCACCGCCGACCCGCCAATCGCCGCCTCGCGCAGAATCCCGCTATCGACATCGAGGCCGAGCGAAATCAAGCTCGGCCGGCCCATTTCGAATCCTTGTTCGATGACATAGGTCGTCTCGCCGTCGCCTGGCGACTGAAAGCGCATTAGCACGCCGGCGAAAGCGGCGGCGGCCGAACCCGTCGCTGGATCTTCGACAATGCCCCAGCCCGATGCGAACATGCGGGCGCGGAAAGATGAACCTTCACGTTCCGCCTCGTTCGTGTAGAGAAATACCGCCGGGCCGCCGTTCTCGCCCCAAACATTCGCATTGGGGCGCGCCCTGGCGAGGGCGGCGCGATTACTGAGCGGTACGAAAGTGAAGGGCGTTCCCGCGGAATAGGCCGTAGGATGGTGATCGCCGAAGCCGATATCTGCCGGCTCCAGCCCAAGCCCTTGCGCCAATGCTTCGGACGGCGGCGCTTCGCCGATCGCCTCGGGCAGTTTCGGCAACGTGAAGTAAGCGGCCGGCGCCTGGTTCGGCCGATGCCGCGCGACGCAGACGATGTCGCCGACTGCTTCTTCGACGACGACGCGCAGATCCTGCCGCGCCAGCAATTCCGGCGCGCGGAGTTGCGCCAGCAACACGGCCGCCCCAACGGTCGGATGACCCGCGAAGGGCAATTCGCGTCCTGGCGTGAAAATTCGCAACCGCGCCGTGTTCACGGCGTCGCGAGGGTCGAACACGAAGACCGTCTCCGCCTGGTTGAATTCACGGGCGATCGCTTGCATGCGCTGGTCGTCGAGCCCCTCGCAATCGAGCACGACGGCGAGTCCGTTTCCTGTGAGCGCCGTCTCCGTAAAGACGTCCAGCGTATAGAATTTTCGGCGCATCGATTCTAAATCCTTACAATCGCTCGGGCGTGAAGACTTTGGAGGGCCTGGCAAGTTCATTCTGCGCTGCGATCAGTGCAAGTTCTTTGACGCCTGAGGCAGCCGTCGCGGCGACGAGAGCATAAACGGCGGAAGTGGCGCGTGCGAGTGCGGCGGCGGCGCTCCGCGTTTCAAGCCAGACGTTAAAGAACAGCGCCGCAATCACGTCGCCGGCGCCATTGACCTTGATCGGCGCTTTGGACGTACGCACTCGCCAAAGCGCGCCGCCTTCGGCGGCGATGAGGTCGAGACCATCCGGCGGGGTGTCGTCGAGTTCAACCGAGGTCACAAGAATCACGCGAGGGCCGCGCGCATGGAGGGCGGCCAAAGCTTGGCGGAGCTCCCCGACGTTGTTCGAGGCGACGCCGGAAAGAAAACCAAGCTCGAAGTGATTGGGCGTCAGGATTGTCGCCGCGGGCGTCGCGTGATCGCGCATGAATTCGGCGACGCCTTTGCGCACGTAGAAACCGCGATCGACATCCCCGAGCACAGGATCGCAACAATAGGCTGCCTCCCTATTGTCGCCGCGCACGCGTTCGACAGCGCGAAGGATCGCCGCGCCGATACCGGCTGAACCCATATAGCCTGATAGTACGCCTGCGCAGTCTTTCAGAACGCCGTGCTCGGCAAGGCCTGCGACGCAATCGTCAATCTCGGTCGGCTCGAAAACCCGCCCGCGCCAGCCGCCATAACCGGTGTGATTGGAGAATTGCACGGTGTGAATCGGCCAGACCTCGCGCCCGACTCGTTGCAGGGCGAAGACGGCGGCCGAATTGCCGACATGGCCGTAGGCGACGTGCGATTGAATCGACAGGATAGCTGACATTCGGGGAGGCGCGCCGGGAGAACAGTCCGGCCGACCATCCTCATCGGAGCGCGCCAGCGCAAGTCTTCTCAAGGCGATAGGCCAAATCGCGTCGCGTCCTCGCTGTCAAACCTACTTCGACCTGCGAGTCCTGCAAGAAGATCGGCCATATTATGCCCACATTTTGACAGTCAGTGCGGACTGGGCGCCGCTGAAATGCGCACCGAGGAAGCAACGATAAAGCCGGAGATGGTTGAGCGAAAGTCATAATTTCGCCATTTGGCCCTATCCACCATGAATAGGACGAGTAATGACGGATTCTGTAACAGACTACACTTATCTCTCTCGCCACAATTCGAAAAATCGTCAAAAAATAAAGGGGTTATCTTTCCTGCTCGTTGCAGCCCTGACGCTGACGGGCGCAAGCCATCCAAGTTTTGCAGCAGGGCGGGACGCCTTGATCAGCGCGCCTTCGCCGGCATCGGCTGAAGCGCCCGCCGCCGTACATCTGCAGGCGAAGCCCTTCGGGCGCACTGAGGCTCGCGCCGAGCGCGAAACACCTCATATGAGCTCGACATCGGGCGTCGTCGCCATGGTCACCGAAGCGGCGGAACGGAACGGCGTCCCGGTTGGCTTAGCGCATGCGATCATCAAGATCGAGAGTGGCTACAATTGCCATGCGCGTTCACGCTATGGCGCGGCTGGCATCGGCCAAGTTCTCCCGGCGAGCGCGCGCGCGGAGGGTGTATCCGGCAATCTCTATGAATGCGGAACCGGTCTCGAAGCCGCAATGCGCTATCTCAAGCACGCCGTCGCGCTCTATGGCTCGGGCTGCGCCGCGGCTTCCGCCTATAATACAGGGATTTTCGGCGCGGGCCGTTGCACAGGCTATGGTCGTCGCGCGATGAGGCTGGCGCAGCTCTACAAATAGAATAACGGGCGCGAGACCTCGATGGGCGTCGCGCCGTCTCGTAGTGAGGCTCACAGTCAGGCGTCAGTCTCTAACGCCAACCCATTATTTTGAGCCGCGGCGTCGGATGTCGGCCGCCGCGACAAAATACGTCTTTGGTCTGTCTTTCGTTCCACGCTAAATTCCGTGCTGACTCACAAGACCGGGTGGCAGGAGAAGATTGTTGAGCGAACAGGCTGTCCTTCATCTCCAGGGCGTCGACGCCCTTCGGCGCCCTTGCCCACTCGGGCCCGGCAGTTCACGCATCGCTCGCCGGCCCCGCGCTTTCATCACGATCTGCTGGAAGCTTACTGCTTTCCTTTTCGGGTTGGCCTGCTGCACGCCGCTTACTCTTTCGCCAGCGGCCGCGATGCAGCGCGTGGCGCTTCCGGCCTCCGTCGGCGGCCAATCGATCACCGTCTACTTCTATAGGCCGGATCGCGGCGGAAGCTTTCCCCTTCTGGTGATGTCGCACGGCAGCCCGCGCGAGCCTGCAGATCGCGCCAACTTCGGTGTGAACACGCTGAGTGCCCAAGCATCAGCCTATGCAGCTCAAGGCGTCGCGGTGGCGGTTCCTATTCGCCGCGGCTACGGCGACGGTGGCGCTTGGGCCGAAGGCTACGGGGGATGCGCCGCGCCCGATTATTACTCAGCCGGCCTGGCCAGCGCCGAGGACATTCAGGCGGCTATCGACGTCGCCGCGACACAACCGGGCGTCGATCGCTCGCGCATAGCGCTCGTCGGTGTTTCTGCCGGTGGCTGGGCTTCCGTGGCCGCCGGCACGCGCGTTCGAGCGCTCGGCGTGATTAGCTTTGCCGGCGGTCGCGGCTCGCGGGGGCCCGACAATGTTTGCAATGAAGAAGCGCTTGTCGGCGCGGCCGGACGCTTTGGAAGCGCCAGCCGTGTCCCAGAATTGTGGATCTACAGCGTCAATGACCATTTCTTCGGTCCCGATCTCGCCAAACGCATGCATGCCGCTTTCGTCGCAGCGGGCGGAAACGCTCAATTCATCTCCGCCCCAGCTTTTGGCGCCGACGGCCATAAATACTTCTCGAATGTCTCCGCCTGGAAGCCGGCAGTCGACAATTTCCTTCGCCGAATTGGCTTCTTGCGGTGAACAGGTTTCTCAGCATCAGGCCGCCAGGCTATGAAACATCCGCATGACTGTTCATTCGCGCATTAGGCGCTATGGTCCGGCGCCGGTCATCCCGGCCGGCGATGGGGAGACGATCGTTGAGCGAGCGCGAAGCCTTTCTCTCACGCGCCATCGAGCAAGGCCGGGGCCTCGCTGAGGCGGATATCGTACTCAAAGGCGGTCGGATTTTCGACCTCATCCGCGGCGAGCTTGTCAAAAGCGACGTCGCGATTTGCGGCGATCGCATTGTCGGAACGCAAGGCGATTACCGCGGCGCGCGGACTTTCGACATTTCGGGCAAGATCGTCGTCCCCGGCTTCATCGACACGCATCTCCATGTCGAATCTTCGCTGATCACACCGTTCGAATTCGATCGTTGCGTGCTCCGTCATGGCGTGACGACGGCTATCTGCGATCCCCATGAGATCGCCAATGTGCTCGGCGCTAAAGGCGTCCAATATTTCCTCGACGCTTCGCTCGCGACCGCGCTCGATTTGCGCGTGCAGCTCTCGAGCTGCGTGCCGGCGACGCATCTCGAGACATCCGGCGCGCGGCTCGAGGTCGCCGACCTCATTCCCTTCGCCGCTCATCCCAAAGTGCTCGGCCTCGCCGAATTCATGAATTTCCCCGGCGTGCTGGCGCGCGATCCTGCGTGTCTCGCCAAGCTCGCCGCCTTCCAGGATCGCCGCATCGACGGCCATTCGCCGCTGCTGAGGGGACTTGATCTCAACGGCTATCTCGCCGCCGGCGTACGCACGGACCACGAGACGACGAACATGCCGGAAGCTTTGGAGAAGCTCTCCAAGGGCATGTTCATTCTGGTCCGCGAGGGCTCCGTCTCCAAGGATCTTCACGCTTTGGCCCCGCTGATCACCGAACGTCATTCGCCCTATATCGCCTTTTGTACAGATGATCGAAATCCGCTCGATATTGCCGAAGAAGGTCATCTCGATTTTCTGATCCGCACGGCGATCAGCCTCGGCGCGCCGCCGCTCGCCGCGTACCGCGCCGCCAGCATTTCCGCAGCGCGCATTTTCGGTCTCATGGATCGCGGCTTTGTGGCGCCAGGCTGGCGTGCCGATCTCGTCGTGATTGACGATCTCGAACATTGCGCGGTCTCGAAAGTCTTCACGGGCGGACGTCTGGTGGAGGAGCCGCTCTTCGCCTCGCGCGCAAGCGTCGCGCCGGTCGGACGGAACAGCGTCAAGGCCGCGCGCGTCACAGCCGCGGATTTTGTCGCGCACGGCGGCGGCGCTTCGACTCAGGCGATCGGCGTCGTGCCGGGAAAAATCATCACCCAACGCGCGCCGGTGACGCTGCCTTACGCCAATGGCGAACGAAAGATCGACCTAAGCCAGGACATGGTCAAAGTCGCCGTCGTCGGCCGTCATGGGGTCAACCGCAACATCGCCGTCGCTTTCGTCAATGGCTTCGGCATGAAGCGCGGCGCCATCGCCTCGTCGGTCGGGCATGATTGCCATAACATCTGCGTCGTCGGGGCGAACGAGGCGGATATGGCGGTCGCCGTCAATCGGCTCATTGAAATCGAAGGCGGCTTTGCGGTGGCCGAAAGCGGCAAGGTTCTCGCGGAGCTTTCGCTGCCGATCGCGGGCCTGATGAGCCTGCTCACTTTCGAAGAGGTACATAAGGCGCTGATCCCGCTTCGCGCCGCGGCCAAGAGCCTTGGCGTCGTACTAGCCGAGCCCTTCTTGCAAGTCGCCTTCCTGCCTTTGCCTGTCATTCCGCATCTGAAGATCACGGACAAGGGATTGGTCGATGTGGACAAGTTCGATTTCGTAAGGGATTGAAGGGGGTGCAGCGGCGCAACTAGTCGCGTTTGGTCGCCGCATAAGCGAAGGTCGCCGCGAGCGCCAGCCATAAGAGGATGATTCCTGTCCCGCCGATCGGCGCCGCCATGGGAAAGAGCCGGCTGCCCGCCAAGGCGCGCGTCGCGAGATCGGCGCTGAAGAGAATCGTCGCGCCGCCAAGGCCAAAGCCGCAGATAGTCACGATTCGTTGAAGTCGATCTCGCGTCATATGACCGATCAAGCCGGCAAGACCGAGCAGCGCCGCGGCGTGAAGGATCAAAAACAACGCGGCCGTCTCGGCGAGTCCGCCGCCGCCGGAATGCGCTGCCGCCGCGGCCAAGACGCCGCCGGCAGCGCCCATGACGGCGGCGAGCGTGCAAAGAGAGTAGGTGGGGCGCGTCACTTGGCTAGGACCCGGGGCGTCAATTCTGCGGTATCATGCTTAGCCCGGCGCCGCTACTTGCAGGACGCTTGCACCGTAAAATCGCTCGCCTCATGATGACGCGCGCGTGGAGATCGTTTCGGGGGGAGCCATGATCTTTCCAATCACGGAACATGTCGTCAAAAGCGGACGACATACGTCCTTCTATCTCGCCAGCGGCGCGCCGGCGGCGACACCGATCATCTTCATCCATGGCTGGCCTGAGCTTTCGAGCTCGTGGCGCCATCAGCTTCCGGTGCTTAGCGCCCTCGGCTTTCGCGCCTTGGCTCCGGACATGCGCGGCTATGGCCGCTCCACCGTTCATCCGCGTCATGAAGATTATGCTATCAGGGAAATGGTCGCCGATATGATCGAACTCATCGATTCGATTGGCGTCGAGAAGGCGATCTGGGTCGGCCATGATTGGGGCTCGCCAGTCGTCTGGTCGATCGCGCAGCATCATTCCGACCGTTGCCATGGCGTCGCCAATCTCTGCGTGCCTTACCTTCCCGACGGCTTCTTGTCCGTCATGTCGCTCGTCGATCGGAACATTTATCCCGAGGATAAATTCCCTGCCGGCCAATGGGACTATCAACTCTTCTATCGTGAAAATTTCGAGCATGCGCGCGCCGGCTTCGAGGCGAATGTACGCGGGACGGTGCGAGCGCTATTTCGCGCTGGCAATCCGAGCGGCAAGGGCAAGCCGGCGCGCAGCGCTTTCATCCGCGCCAACGGCGGCTGGTTCGGCCCGGAGAATCGCGCGCCTGAAGTCCCGCGCGATCCCGCCGTGCTGACCGAAGAGGACGAAAACCGCTACGTCGCCGCACTCGAGCGAAACGGCTTCTTCGGCCCCGACAGTTGGTACATGAACGGCCGCGCCAATGCCGCCTATGGCGAAGAGGCCAAGGCGAATTGGCGACTGACCATGCCCGTACTCTTCTTCCACGGCGCTTATGACTATATCTGCGAGACGATCGATTCCCGCCTCGCCGAACCGATGCGGACGCATTGCGACAATCTTACCGAAGAGATTGTTCTCTCCGGTCATTGGATGGCGCAGGAGAAGCCGGTCCATGTGAACGCCGCGCTGGCAAAATGGCTCGTCGTCCAGTTTCCTGCGCTATGGGTGAGGAATTAGGTACGTCCATCCCCGCTCGCCGGGAAAGTGGACGCGCGAAGCGACGTTTTGCGGGGGAGAAGGGCCCCTTACCGCCTCGGTACGACATCGACCTCTACATCCAGCTCCTGCCCGCCGGACGATACGATCATGCCCTCCACAGGCGCGACATCGGCATAGTCCCGCCCAATCGCTAAAACGATATGATCGTCTCCAATCGGAATGTCGTTGGTGGGATCGAGGCCAAGCCAGCCGAATTCTCGGCCGCACCAGAGCTGCGCCCAGGCGTGCGAAGCGTCGGCGCCGACGAGGCGCGGCTTGCCAGCCGGCGGGATTGTTCGGATATAGCCGCTAACGTAAAAGGCCGGTAGGCCCAGACCGCGCAGGCCCGCGATCATGATATGCGCAAAATCCTGGCAGACGCCGCCGCGCTTGGCGAAGGCGACGTTCAGCGGGGTCGACACTTCGGTGACTTCACTGTCGTACGTAAAGTCGGCGTTGATCCGGCGCATGAGATCAAGCCCCGCTTCATAGACCGGCCTGCCTGGCGGAAAGCTCGAACGGGCATAATCCGTCACTTCGTCGTGCAGCCCGACGAGACGGCTCGCATACAAAGCCAGCGCCGGCGAATCTTCTCCCAGCGAATCAAAACTTGCCACATCCTCGACGACTTTCTCCCATGTCGGCGTCAAGGCTGGGGCAGGCCGCGGCGGACGCTCCACTTTGACTTGCGCTGTGGAGACGATGACGAGTTCGCGATGCGGCGCTTCGATCCGCATCCTGACGACGCGATTGCCGAAAATATCGATCCGCTCGCCGACGCCGGCTGGGCGAGGCGCGATATCGACATGGCTTTCCAAAGTCTCTTGTCCGTCCATGGACCGCGGCGTCAGGCGCATCACGCAGGCGTTCGTCGCCACCAGCGCTTCATAACGATAGCGCGTGAGATGACGCACGTCATAGATCATGCCAGGCCCATGACCTTTTCAGCGCGCCTGGCCTTACCGCTCTGCAGGAAATAACGCCCGCCGATGGCGTCAGCGAGATTGGCGAGTTTCTGCTCGATCGTCAGGATCGCGCGTCCGTCCATACGGTCGGCGTCCTCGGTCGAGAGTTCGGCCTTTAGCTGCATCGAGAGGCGCCGCGGCTCCTCCAAGACGCCGTCTTGGCGCAAGACGGGGAGGCCCGCGATGTGATCGTCGATCGCTGACACTTGGAAGGCGACCGAGCGCGGATTGTACGGATCGAGCAACACCATGTCGCGTACCGGGACGAGAGCGACGCCGGTGAGATAGCGCGAGCGATAGGTGATCTGCGAATCGATCAGATCGAGCAGCATGTCGAGATTCTGATCGGTCGAAGGCTTGTCGGCGAATTGCCGGGCGAAGCGGCAGGTATTGATGCCACGCTCGATGCGTCGCCCGATGTCGTAGAAATACCAGCCGGCGCCGCGATTGAAATTCTCGTCGAAAAGGCCCGATAAAGCCGCGATCGTCGTTAAAGCGCCCTCGGTCGTGTCCAGGATTTCCGGCTCCGACAGGGCCTTTTCGCCTGCGCGCGATAGCCAGCCTTCGAGGCCGCCAATCAGGCGCCATGTATCTTGCGTTAGTCGCTCGCGGATGATCGAAGCCGCGTGCCGCGCCGCGCCCGCGATCGACAGCGCCGAGCCGTAATTATCGACGTCGCGAAGCGCGGCGGCGCCGACTTCGGTGGCCGGTAGTTTCGCCGCATCGGCTGGGATCGCGCCCCAGGCGACGAGCAGCGACTTGAGTTTTTCAAGGGATTGACGCGCCGCGCCGCTCGAGGCGTCGGGATCGACGGCGCGATTGGCAAGACAGCGTACGAGGCGCAGCGTCGCTTCGCCGCGCTCGAGATAACGACCGAACCAGAAGAGATTGTCCGCCGCCCGGCTCGGCAAATTGCCGAGCAAACGGATGATCCGCATCTCACTTCGGGTCGGAAGCAGCGTCGAGACTTCAACGGGCTTGTCGGCCAGCACCCAGACGTCGGCGGATTCGACCCCTTCGCCCATCGAGACGACGCGCGCATCGGCTTGGTCCGAAACGCGGCAAAAGCCGCCAGGCATGACTTTCCAGCCATCCGGCGTCGCCGCGGCGTAGACGCGCAGGACGAAAGGCCGCGGTTGAAGTTTGCCCTTCTCCCAACGCGGCGTCGTCGACAGGCGGGCGATTTCCTGTCCGACGAAGTCGACGCCACGCTCTTTTATTCTGCTTACCAGGCGCGCGCGATCCGCAGAGGTCAGCTCTGAACCCAGCATGATCTGTTTGCCATCGAAGCCGGGAACGTCTCTTGCGAAAGCGCCGGCGATCGCGATGTCATCGAGCGAGGCGATGACTTTGTCGCGCTCATGCGGCTGGCCGCACCACCATGTGGCGATATTGGGCATGCGCAGCTCTTCGCCGAGCAAGCGTTCGGCGAGACGCGGCAGGAAGGCGAGCAACGCCCGCGATTCGAGAAGACCCGTTCCCGGCATATTTTCGACCGCGACGCCGCCGGAACGGATGGCGTCGAGGAGGCCGGGGGCGCCGAGGCGGGAGGCGGGATTGAGCTCGAGCGGGTCGCACCAGTCGGAATCGACGTGACGCCAGAGTACGTCGGCGCGCTTCAGGCCCGCGATGGTCCGCACGAACATGCGCCCGTCGTTCATCACGAGATCGGCGCCTTCGATCAGCAGGAAGCCGAGATAACGCGCAAGATAGGCCTGTTCGAAATAAGTCTGGCTCCAGGGGCCGGGCGTCAGAATGCAAATGCGAGGATCGGTACGGTCCGCGCTCGCGCGCAGGCCCGCCCGCAATTCGCGGAAGAAAGGCGCCAGGCGCTCGACATTGAGGTCGCGGAAGAAGCTTGGAAAGGTCTGCGACAGGACAAGGCGATTCTCAAGCGTATAACCCGACCCGGAAGGCGCCTGGGTACGGTCGCCAAGCACCCACCAGCGCCCGTCCGGGCCGCGGCCAATCTCCGCGGCGTAAAGGCGAAGCCAGCGGCCGCCGGGCGGCTTCACGCCATTCATCTGCGGCAGATAATCTTTTGAGCCTGCTACGGCCGCCGCCGGCAAAAAGCCTTCCGTGACGAGACGGCCTTCGCCGTAAACATCGGCAAGCGTGCGTTCGAGCAGGTCGGCGCGTTGTTCAACGCCGCGGGCGATTTCCCGCCATTCCGCCTCGGGGATAAGCAGCGGCATGCGGCCAAGCGGCCAATTGCGCTCCGCCGCTTCGCCATGCACGCGATAGGAGACGCCCATGTCGCGAATACGCCGGTCCGCGGCAGCGAAACGCTGCTCGACTTCCGCGGGCGGCAAGGCCGCGAGCGCGCCGAGCAGTCGGGTCCAATGCGGACGCCGAGCGCCGTCGGCCGCGATGAATTCATCGGGGATGCCGGCGAGCGGGCGGTAGCCTTCCGTCCAGCCCGCGACGCGATCTATCGCGGGCCGCAACGAAGCTTGCCTAGAATCGCTCGCCAAGAGTCCTCCTGAGGTCGAGCGTCAACGGGAATTCGCCCGTCGACTCGTCGCGAGGGATCATCACGTTTCCCGGCGTATGGCCGTGATCTTGAAACCGCGCAAGCCGGCGCGCCTCGGCCTCGTAAGAATTTACAGGAAACGTATCATAATTACGACCGCCGGGATGAGCGACGTGGTAAACGCAGCCGCCAAGCGAGCGGCCGCTCCAGGCGTCGAGAATGTCGAAGGTGAGCGGCGCATGGACGGCAACGGTCGGGTGCAAGCCGGAGGCGGGCTTCCAAGCCTTGAAGCGCACGCCAGCGACCGCCTCGCCGGCGACGCCCGTGGGCGACATCGGCGCCCGGCGGCCGTTGCAGGCGATGACATGGCGGCCTTCGACAAGGCCTTGCGCCTTGACCTGCAAGCGTTCGACCGAGGAATCGACATAACGGACCGTGCCGCCGATCGCGCCCTCTTCCCCAAGGACGTGCCAGGGCTCGAGCGCCTGCCGGATCTCCAAATTGACGCCGCCATGCTCGACCCGGCCGTAGATCGGAAAACGGAACTCGCGCTGCGCTTGGAACCATTCAGGCTCGAAATGGTAGCCGGCGCGATCGAGATCGGCGAGGACGCCCAGGAAATCCTCCCAGACGAAATGCGGCAGCATGAAACGGTCGTGCAGCGATGCGCCCCATCGCGTCAAGCCGCCTTGCTGCGGCTCGCGCCAAAACCAGGCGATGCAAGCGCGTAGCAGCAATTGCTGCGCGAGGCTCATCCGCGCGTCCGGCGGCATTTCGAAGGAGCGGAATTCGACAAGACCGAGCCGGCCGGTAGGGCCGTCGGGCGAGTAAAGTTTGTCGATGCAGATTTCCGCGCGATGCGTGTTGCCGGTGACGTCGACGAGCAGATGCCGGAAGAGCCGATCGACAAGCCAGGGTGGCGGCGCCGCGCCGCCGACCGGCATTTGGCCAAGCGCAACCTCGAGTTCGTAGAGCGAATCGTGACGCGCCTCGTCGATGCGCGGCGCCTGGCTGGTCGGCCCGATGAACATGCCGGAAAAGAGATACGATAGGGAAGGGTGGCGCTGCCAATAGCGTATCAGACTCGCCAGAAGGTCGGGGCGGCGGAGAAAGGGCGAATCTGCAGGCTTCGCCGCGCCGATGACGATGTGATTGCCGCCGCCGGTCCCGGTGTGGCGGCCGTCAGTCATGAACTTATCGGCGCCGAGCCGGCTTTGCCGCGCGTCTTCGTAGAGGCCGCGCGTCGTCTCCACGGCCTGACGCCAGGACGCGGCAGGGTGGATGTTGATCTCGATGACGCCGGGGTCCGGCGTGACCTTGATGACATCGATGCGCGGGTCGTAAGGCGGCGCATAGCCTTCAATATGCACGGGCTTACCAAGCGTCCGCGCCGTATCTTCAACGATGACGAGCAATTCGAGATAGTCTTCGAGCGTCTTGACCGGCGGCATAAAGACGCACAGAACGCCGTCGCGGGGCTCAACGGCGATTGCCGTACGTACGGCGCCCTCCTCCGCGATCTGTTCGACGATGTCTTGCCGCTCATCCGTAGCGGCTGAGGAGCTCGCGACCATCTGCCAATGCGAAGGGTCGGGCAGATCGTCCCGCGGCGCCAGCGGATCTTGTGGATGGATATAAGGGTAGGACGAAGGCGTCACATAGGGCAGCGACTTCATCGGCAGGCGGTAGCCAACCGGCGAATCGCCCGGCACGAGGAAGAGTCTTCCGCGCCGCAGTGGCCATTTTTCGCTGATCCAGCGGCGATCTTTCGCGGCGGCGTTCCAGCGCTGCACAGGCAGTACGTAACCGGTCGGGCGCGAGAGCCCGTGACCGAAGGCGCGCACCATGCGGGCGCGCTCCTCGGGATCGTCGATCTTGGAGTCGGCGGGGTCGACATTGACGGGAAGCCCGGCCTCCTTGCCGATCCAGAAGGCGGCGTCCTCATAGGCCGCGATAACATGGTCCGCGCCGACTCCGAGTTCTTCTGCAACGCGCTCTGTAAAGGCCTGCGCCTGCGTTTCATCGGCGTTGGTCGGCTTGGCGACGTCGGCGAGAAGGCTGGCGTCGCGCCAGATCGGCTTGCCGTCCTTGCGCCAGTACAAAGCGAAGGCCCAACGCGGCAGGCTCTCGCCGGGATACCATTTGCCCTGACCGTAATGGAGGAACCCGCCCGGCGCGAAACGTTCGCGCAATCGCCTTATGAGCACATCCGCGCGCTTGCGCTTTGTCGGCCCAACCGCCGCCGTGTTCCATTCCGGCGCTTCGAAATCGTCGATCGAGACGAAGGTCGGCTCGCCGCCCATCGTCAACCGTACGTCCTGGCTTTTCAGATCGCGATCGACGGCTTCGCCGAGTTGATCGAGCTTCTCCCAGGACTCCTCCGAAAACGGCAGCGTAATGCGCGGCTCTTCGCGGAGGCGATCGATCCGCATGACAAAATCGAAGGAGACGCCGGCAGCCTCGACCGCGCCCGAGATCGGAGCTGCTGACGAGAAATGCGGCGTCGCGCAAAGCGGCAGATGACCTTCGCCGCAGAGCAGCCCTGATGTCGGGTCGAGCCCGATCCATCCGGCGCCGGGAAGATAGACCTCGGCCCAGGCATGCAGATCAGTGAAGTCGCGGTCCGTGCCGCGCGGCCCTTCGATCGGATCGATATCGGCGCGAAGTTGGATGAGATAGCCTGAGACGAAACGAGCTGCCAGGCCCAAGCGACGCAGGATCTGCACCATCAGCCAGGCCGAGTCCCGGCATGACCCTGAGCGGAGCGCGAGCGTGTCTTCCGGCGGTTGCACGCCGGGCTCCATGCGGATGAGATAGCGAACGGCCTGCTGAAGTCTGGCGTTGAGTTCGACGAGGAACGGGACGGTTCGGATCTCGTTCTTGGGCAAAGCCGCAATGAAATTCGTCACCAAGGGACCCGGCGGTTCGGGCGTCAGATAGGCCACGAGATCGGCGCGCAAATCGTCGGCGTAAGCGAAAGGGAAGTTCTCGGCATAGGGCTCGACGAAGAAATCGAATGGATTGACCACCGCCAGTTCGGCGGTCAGATCGACCTCGATCTTCAGCTCGTCGGTTTTTTCCGGGAAGACGAAGCGCGCGAGCCAGTTGCCATGCGGGTCTTGCTGCCAATTCACGAAATGGTTGGACGGCGTCACTTTCAGCGAATAGCTGGCGACCTGGGTACGGCAATGCGGGGCCGGGCGCAGGCGGATAGTCTGCGGACCGACCGCGATTGGCCGATCGTATTTATAGTGCGTAACGTGCTGAAGGCCGACGAGAATTGCCAAAAGGGGCTCCCAGAGGCGCGAAACAGACGGCAGCTCGCTTGCAAGATTAACGCCTCAGGGGGATTTGGCCCGACTGAGCCTGCCGGTGTCAATTGGACCGTCGCCGCGCCGCGAGGCAGGCGCCCAATTGGTAGTCAACAGCTCGTGGCGACTACGCGTTCAGCTTGAAATCTGTTCAAGCGACAGATTTTTCGTGCGCGGACCGAAAAGCCCGATCGTAGCGATCACGATGACCATAGCCGCCGCGATAAAGACGAAGACGCCGATCGCGCCAAACCGGCCGAGGAAAAAGGCGATGACGAAGGAGTTGAAGATGACCGAGAGGCGGCTCCAGGAATAAACGAAGCCTGCCGCCCGCGCGCGTATGCCGGTCGGAAACAGCTCCTGCTGGTAGGCGTGAAAACTGTAAGAGAGCGCATTGCTCGCCAGCGTCAGACAAACGCCCATAAGGATAATCATCGCCGTCGCTGTGGTCGCGCCGAAAAGCAGGCCACAAATCAGGATCGCCGCCGCGGACGCGCAGATGATGTATTTGCGTTCGATGCGGTCGCCGATGAAAAAGCCGAGCAGGGGGCCGAACGGCGCGGCGATGGCGATGATGCTGGAAAAGAGAAGGCTTTTGGTGATGTCGATTCCTTGCGAGATAAGCAAGGTCGGCACCCAATTGTTGAAGCCGTAAAAGCCGATGGTCTGAAAGATGTTGAAAACGCAGAGCATGATGACGCGGCCACGCAAGGCCGGAGCCCACATATCGGCAAAGCGGCCGGTTGGCGCGACCGGCGCCGGGGGCCCCGGTGGCGGCAGAGGCTGACCATATTCGGCCGCCACTTTGGCTTCGATCCTCGAAAGCACGCGATCGGCTTCCTCGAGCCGGCCATGCTGCGCCAGCCAGCGCGGACTTTCCGGCAAGGCGCGCCGGATGAACCAAATGAAAATCGCCGCGTCGGCGCCGATAAGTACGATCCAACGCCAGCCGTCGAGGCCGAACGGCGCTGTCGGGACGAGCAAATAAGCGAGAAAAGCGATCGTCGGCGTGCAGCAAAAGCCGATCGTCTGGCAGCACGCGAAGGCTTTGCCGCGCATTGTCTTCGGCGCGAGTTCCGAAAGATAGGCGCCGATCGTCACCATTTCGAGTCCGAGTCCTATTCCGGAAACGAACCGCCAGAAATTGAGGCCGTAAGCCGTATCCTGGAAGGCCAGAATGATGTCGGCGATCGTGTACCAGAGTAAAGAATAGGTGAAGATCGCGCGACGGCCGAAACGATCAGCGAGAAAACCGCAAACGATCGTGCCGATGAAAAGGCCCGCGAACAACGCGGCGATGAAGCCCGCGACCCCTGTCGTACCAAAGAGGCCAGGGGTGGTCGGTGTAATGATTCCTGCCTTGATCAAGCCCGGCGCGACATAGGCGGAAAACAGAATGTCATAGAGTTCGAAGAAAAATCCGAAGCTCAGAAGAACGATGTAAATCCAAATCGTCCGGGTGGCGGGAAGGCGGTCAATGCGCGCAACGATCGCGCCTGCGCCGTCAGGCGACAGCCGAGCATCGTGCATTTTTCCTCCCCTTGCGCCTATCGCCTTATGATTGATGCGCCATGATGGTCGCCGCCGCCCGTAAGGGCAAGGGCGCGCCGGGCGCTTCTCGTTCAAAACAGCCGCATCGCCGCAAGCCCGGCAAGAATGAGGAGAGCCGCCAAAGCCCGGATCGGCGTCGCCGGCTCTTTGAGAAAGATGATTGCAATCAGGCCGCCAAAAAGGACGCTCGTCTCGCGCAGCGCCGCCACGAGCGCGATGGGCGCTACGGTCATAGCCCAGATGACGATCCAATAGGCGGCCAGCGACATCGCCCCGCCGGCAAAGCCGGGCAGGATGAAATCCAGCGTCTGTCGCGTTCCGGCGACGCCATAGCGCCAAAGGCAGATCGCCAGCATCGGCGCCCCGTCGAGAGTAAAAAGCATTGCGGCGTAGGCGTGGGCGCTCCCTGCGGCGCGCGCGCCAATACCATCGACGACGGTGTAAGCGCATATGGTGGCGGCGGTCGCCAAGGCGCAAAGGATCGCGAGCCGGCTTGGCGCGGCGAGCTTTCGCTGACCGCGCAGGGATATCAGGACAACGCCGATCGCCAGACAAGCGACGCCTACTCCGCCGCCAAGTGAAATGGGATCGCGCACGAAAATCAGCGACACCGCAGCGGTCATCAAAGGGGCAGCGCCGCGCGCGATTGGATAGACTTGGCTCATGTCGGCCAGGCGATAGGCCTGGGCGAGAAACAAATAATAGCCGAGATGAATGACGATCGAAGCGACGATCCAAGGCCATGCGGCTACGTTCGGTAGGCCCGTGATAACAAGTAAAGGCGCTGCGATAACGGCGCATACGCTCGTGATCAGCGTCATCGCCAAGAATGGGTCGAGCCTGACTTTGACGAGCGCGTTCCAACCGGCATGAAGGGCCGCAGCCAGAAGGACGATGAAGAAGACGGAAAGCGGCATTGTGGCGCGCGTTCAACG
>JASLHV010000262.1 GCA_030153205.1 Roseiarcus sp.
TTCAACGCGTGGCGGTCGCGCCAGTAACCAGCGCGGCCATCGGCAGCACTTCATAAGCGAAGCCGCGGCCGCTCTGGATCGCTGGGTCTTTGTTTGTGATCTCAGCTATGGCCTCAGCGCTCTCGACCTGGAATATGCCAACGCCCCAGGCGCCCTTGGGATCCAGCACCGGCCCAAAGGCGACGGCGATTCCCTTTGCCGCCAGGCCGCGGAGGTACGCGCTGTGCGCTTGCATCACCGCGCGCTCTTCGTCGGTCATATCCGCGGCGAAGCTGGGACGCGGGGGCAGAAGACGACAGAGAAACGGCTGCATCGCTTATTCATGTCCTTCTTTGCGTGGAAAGACGCCAAGGTGCCGCTCTCTAGGCGCGTCGCGCAACCGAAAATTAACGGCGTTGACGGCAAGGTTCGGTCATGGTCGTCAAGACGCGCTTGCGCTCCATTCTCATCCCGATCGTCTTTTACCTCGTCTCTGGCGGCGCCAGCGGATTTTTTGTTTGGCAAGCGTCAATCGGCGATCGCGGTTTGAACGCCAAGGCGCATTATCAGCAACAAATGGCGGCGCTGACGGCGCAACTGACAAATCTGCAGGAAGAGCATCGAGCGCTGCAGCACAAAGTCGATCTCATGCGGGACAATTCTCTCGACCGCGACTTGCTCGACGAAGAGGCGCGCGAGACGCTCGACCGCGTCGACAAGAACGACCTCCTCGTCTTCACGAATCCCTCCAAGCTGCGCTGAACGCTCGCTGAGAGCCGTCTTTCGCTTCCCGGCGCCTTCTGCTATGGGCCATTTGGCCGGCGCGGAGCCTTTAGGAACGGCGCGCGGCTTTGTTCCGAGGGCAAGACATGACCATTGCTGTCGCGACGCCCGCCGACGGGCGGATTCGCTCCAATTCTTTCTTTTCCGCGCCGCTCGCCGCCGCCGATCCTGAGATCGCCAAAGCGATCGAACTGGAACTCGGTCGCCAGCGCGACGAGATTGAACTGATCGCCTCCGAGAACATCGTGTCGAGAGCCGTGCTCGAAGCGCAGGGCTCAGTCATGACCAACAAATACGCCGAGGGCTATCCGGGTCGGCGTTATTACGGTGGTTGCCAATTTGTCGACATCGCCGAGAAACTGGCGATCGAGCGCGCCTGCAAACTCTTCTCGTGCCGCTTCGCCAATGTGCAGCCGAATTCCGGCAGTCAGGCCAACCAGGGCGTGTTCATGGCGCTGATGCAGCCGGGCGACACGTTCATGGGATTGGATCTCGCCGCCGGCGGCCACCTGACCCATGGCTCGCCGGTCAACATGTCGGGCCGCTGGTTCAAGCCGGTTTCCTATACGGTCAATCCCGAGACGCAGTTGATCGACATGGACGATGTCGAGAAGCTGGCCCATCAGCATAAGCCCAAGCTAATACTTGCCGGGGGCTCGGCCTATGCCCGGCATTGGGACTTCAAGCGATTCCGCGAGATCTGCGACGCCGTCGGGGCTCATTTCTTTGTCGACATGGCGCATTTCGCCGGCCTCGTCGCCGGCGGCTCACATCCATCGCCGTTCCCGCACGCCCATGTGGTGAGTTCGACAACGCATAAGACTTTGCGCGGACCACGCGGCGGCCTGATCCTGACCAATGACGAAGACTTGGCCAAGAAAATCAATTCAGCGATTTTCCCCGGCCTGCAAGGCGGCCCTCTGATGCATGTGATCGCCGCGAAGGCGGTGGCGTTCGGCGAGGCGTTGACGCCTGAATTTAAGACTTACGCGCAAGCGGTTGTCGCCAATGCAAAAGCTTTGGCTGCACCGATCAAGGCGGGAGGCTATGCCCTGGTCACCGGGGGGACGGATAACCATCTCATGCTGGTCGACTTGCGCCCGAAGGGCCTCACGGGCAAGGCGGCGGAAGCGGCGCTAGGCCGCGCCCATATCACTTGCAATAAGAACGGCGTTCCCTTCGATCCGCAAAAGCCGACCATCACGTCGGGGGTTCGGCTGGGTTCGCCTGCGGCGACGTCGCGCGGCTTTGGCGTCCCCGAATTCACCGAGGTCGGCGAGCTTGTCGTTGAGACGCTGGACGGCTTGGCGGCCGCGGGCGAATCGGGAAATGCTGAAACGGAAGCGCGTGTCCGCGCGAGCGTCGCGGAATTGACCAGGCGCTTCCCCATCTATTGATCGGCGCCCTGGGGCGCCGGCGTCCCGAGGCGCAACGGCCTCGGGGTTGGAGCTGAAGCCGATGCGATGCCCCTATTGCGGAAGCCTTGAGACGCAGGTCAAGGATTCGCGACCTACCGACGATTCCGCCTCGATTCGGCGTCGCCGCGTATGTCCCGATTGCGGCGGACGTTTCACCACGTTCGAGCGCGTGCAGCTTCGTGAATTAACGGTCGTGAAGAAATCCGGCCGGCGGACGCCTTTTGATCGCGACAAGTTGCAACGTTCCGTTGAGGTCGCGTTGCGCAAACGTCCGGTCGCCGCTGACCGCATCGAGCGTCTTGTCAACGGAATCGTCCGCCAGCTCGAGAGCCAGGCGGAAGGCGATATTCCAACCGATCGTATTGGCGAACTCGTCATGGAAGGCCTGAAAGGTCTTGACGACGTCGCTTACGTTCGCTTCGCTTCCGTGTACCGTAATTTCCGGGAAGCCCGTGATTTCAACGCGATCGTTGGGGAGCTTTCAGCAGAACCTGAGCGTCCGCCGCAAAAGCCCGTCGGCAATGGGCGAAAGCCGCCGGCTGAGCAGTGAGCGGTTTCGCCGAGCAAGACGAGCGTTTCATGACCGCCGCCCTCGCCTTTGGGCGGCGCAATCTTGGCCTTGTGGCGCCCAATCCTGCGGTTGGCGCGCTGATCGTAAAGGACGGGATTGTTGTCGGCCGCGGCTTGACCTCGTCGGGCGGACGGCCGCATGCCGAGCGCAATGCGATCGACGAGGCCGGCGGGCAGGCGAGGGGCGCGACTCTCTACGTCACGTTGGAACCTTGCGCTCATCAGGGGCGTGGACCCCCCTGCGCCGGCGCTATTGTCGACGCCGGCCTCAGTCGCGTCGTATCGGCCATGGAGGATCCTGACCCGCGTACGGCCGGACAGGGCCACGCGCGGCTTCGTCAGGCCGGGATTGAAGTGTCGGTTGGCGTTGGCGAACGCTTGGCGCAGCGCGCCCATATCGGCCATATCCTTCGCATCAGGGCCGGCCGGCCGGCTGTGACCTTGAAGCTTGCGCGCACTGCGGATGGATACGCAGCGGGCGCGCGCCACGATCCGCGTCTTGCCATCACCGGCGAAGCCGCCAATGGACGCGTGCAAGTACTGCGCGGCATGCATGAAGCGATCATGATCGGGATCGGCACCGCGCTTGGCGACGATCCCTTGCTCACCGTGCGCTATCCAGGGGCCAAGGCGAAGCCCTTGCGCGTTGTGCTCGACGCGCGCCTGCGATTGCCGCTGCGCTCGCGTCTTGGCGCGACGGCGCCAGATTATTCAACCCTTGTCATCGCGAGCCATGCCGCGCCCGCGGAAAACGCCGCGGCGCTTGAACAGCTCGGCGTCGAGGTCGCGCGCATTGAAGCCGATCAGGCCGGCCGCCTTGATCTGGGCGCCGCACTATCCCTCCTTGCCGAGCGAGGCGTCAGCAGGGTCTTCAGCGAAGGCGGCCCAACTGTCGGCTCCGCCCTCATTGCGCGCGGACTCGCCGATGAGGTTCTGCTGTTCACGGCCCTGAAGCCGCTTGGCCGGCCCGGATTGCCGGCGCTCGACGCGTCTGCTTTGGCCAATCTTGAAGACCGCGCCCTTTACGCCACGCCTGAGATCGCCCATTTGGGCGTCGACGAAATGCGCGCCTACGAAAGGCTGATTTGAATGTTCACCGGGATCATCACCGACGTCGGCGAAGTCCTGAACGTCCGCGAAGAAGGCCGGCTCAACCGGCTGAGCATCGCTTGCAATTACGACGCTTCCTCGATTGAAACGGGCGCCTCCCTTGCTCATGCCGGCGTATGTCTGACCGTCGTCAATATTGGACAGGCGGGCAACCGGACGCGGGTCGACCTGGATATCGGCGCCGAAACGCTGGCGGTCACCACCGCAAAGAATTGGCGCAAAGGCGCGAAGCTCAATCTCGAGCGCTCCTTGCGGCTCGGCGACGAGCTCGGCGGCCATATGGTCAGCGGTCACGTCGACGGCGTCGTCGAAATCCTTTCGCGCGAAGATTTCGACGGCATGGCCAAGTTCACCATTCGCGCCCCGGCCGCGCTCGCCAAATTCATCGCGCAAAAGGGGTCGGTGGCGCTCGACGGGACGTCGCTTACCGTCAATAGCGTCGAGGGCGATGTCTTTTCCGTTCTCCTGATCCCGCACACACTTGCGGTAACGACCTGGGGCGAAAGACGGGCGGGCGACCTCGTCAACATCGAAGTCGATCAGATGGCGCGCTACGCCGCGCGGCTGATCGAGGCGCGCGATAGCAATTGACGTCAGGCCGAAAGGACGCCGGGAAGCCCTAGGAAAATCGCCGCGACGGCAAGGCAGATCGGAATAATAGCGATTTGTACCCACGCCTGCCTGCCGGTCAGCGAGCCTGAACCCGTGGCGATGCGCGCCCCCAGGGTTTGAGGCTTTCGTACGCCGCCGGCGCGCGCCGCTTTACGTGCTGTCAGGACGATCAGCGCCGCCCGCACGATTTGAACGTCTATCCTGACGAAGCGACGTCAGATTGACGAAAATGTGAATTTTACTGCGTCGTAGCGTCGCTCGAACGCTCCTTCGCCCCCAATCTCGACCAATTGCGCGCCAATATTGGGGTAGGGGCAGGAGAGACAAGCAATGAGCTCCACAACATCAGCCCCCGAAACCGCCGTCGAACCAACGCGTCGCGATTTTCTCTATATTGCGACGGCCGCGGCAGGCGGCGTAGCCGTCGCGGCGACGATCTGGCCGATGATCG
>JASLHV010000286.1 GCA_030153205.1 Roseiarcus sp.
CTTAGACCAAGTGATCGTCTGAGACGAACTTCAACGCCGATTTTCTTCGAACAGCTCATCGTTAAAAGAAATCTGCGATTCAAACTGCCTCGCTTTTTCCAGCAGGGCGTCACGCGTTTTCCCATCCGGCAGAAGCTCGGCTTGCCCTCGGGCTTTGCGTGCATGGTCTGCAAGGCGCTCATTGAGAGTCAGTTCGTGATGAACTCTTTTGCGAAGCTGCGTCATATCGCTAACTCTTTGCGAACAGCGGCCGCGGCATTGCCGACCTTGTCTATCGCTTCCTGCAGCTGCTCCTTTGATACGCCGAAATGACGGGTCCAATATTTGACCTCGAAGTCCTCGTGTATATTGATCTTCGAGCGATCGGGTTGGTTCTTGTTATGTAGGTTGTCCACGTGTCCTCCTTCTGCGGAGAACGTCATTGCGCGACCACAGTTCCAAAAAAGCGAGTTGCAACAAATGTTAAGTCCTGATCAGCCCCTTGAATGCACTCGCGCGCAAGAGGCCTTCGGAGGTGACGTCGCGATACTCAACGTCAGCAAAGAACTTCGGCTCGACCCACGTCGCTTTCGGCTTTTTGATCAACCTGGTAAGCTGCGATTTGGGGCTAACGACCGTATCGAGCTGTTTCCTGATTTGGCTTGAAACGGTCCGGGACCAACCGGTCCCGACCTTACCCATGTAGACGAGGTCTTTGCCCTCTTTCTTCCCGAGGTAAAGCGCCGCAACTCCGGTAGGGTCTTTAATGAACCCAACGATGGGAAATTTTCCCCTCTGTACAGTTTTGACCTTAACCCAGCCCTCGTTACGATCCGAACGGTAAGGCGCTCTAGCGTTCTTGGAGACGATGCCCTCGAAGTTCAGCTTGGCGGCATGCTTGAACATCTCCGGCCCGTTACCGACCAGGTGTTCGGAGTAGATGATTGGAAGACCGATGTCGTTCTCCCCCAGCATATCGGCGAGCATCTGTTTGCGCTCGATCTGAGGAAGTTTGCGAAGGTCGCCGTCGCGCCAGAGAAGGTCGAAGGCGTAAAAGAGCAGGCGATCCTGTTTGCCGGCGGCGAGTTCGGCCTGAAGTTCGGAAAAGTTTGTCCGCCCCTCATGGACGACGACCACTTCCCCGTCCAGGATTGCTTGACCGGAAATGTCGAGAGCGCCGGCAATGACTGAAAACCGCTTGACCCAGTTCAGACCGCTCCGCGTGAAAGCTTTCTTCGTCCCGCGGTTGGCATGGAGTTGAACGCGGTAGCCGTCATATTTAATCTCATGCAGCCAATCGCCGGTCGGAACATTAGATCGGAGCGTCGCTAGCTGCGGCTTGATGAATCCTGGCATCTGCGATTTCTCGGCCGTGGATCCACCATTACGAATACGCTTACTCATCAATTTTCGAGACTCAATTACTTAAAACCAAGGGTCCCCCCCTGCTTATGGTGGGTCCATTGGGCTAGGTCGTCAATGCGTACGGAGCAAATAGTTTTGGCGCCCTTGCTTTCGACCGTCTCAGACCCATGTCTTCTTAATGCAACTGACCCAAGTTCAGGACCAAGCAATCCAAGCACGCATGGCGTTGATCGTCGGCGCTAACACCTTTTATCGGCTGTTCGCCGGGATCCGGTTTGATGAATTGGACGGACCCTTGCTGTATGTCTACGCCAAGAATGAGGAGACCGCCGCGGAGATCGAAGACAACTATGCGCTGCACATCTCGATCACAGCTGCAAAGATCATCGGTCAGGAAGTTGAAGTCGTCATAGTGATGCCTAAAGTGCTTCAGTAGATCGACGGCGCTATAACGTCAGTCTGCTGACCGCAATCGGCGCATGGTAAACTCGATCGAGCCGTCCGGTAGCTCACGCCACCGCTCCACCTCGCTCATGTACGCGGCGTTAGGATAAGATTTCAAGAACTCCCTTGCTTTGGCCCGCGCTTGTTCGCGGGGCAGCGAAAATGTTTCCCGCACGAATCCGTCCGGCATTTTCTGCCTCGCCATTCGATCGGCGAGGTCCCTCGGTCGAAAGGGCATGTCGCAACTCCAACACATAACGACGCCCTAGAATATATGTACTGCCTCAGCGAATCCGAGTCCTTTAGGCTCCTGAAAGGAACAAACGCGCCCGCGGCGGATTCGACTTGCAGGAGTCGAAAATGTTAGTAGCGAAGAAGCAGATGCCGGCGAGACGAATGCTTGATGGATGGGCGATCTCCGTACTGATGGAGGCCGGTGCAATCCTAGAGTGCGAAAAGCATGGCTGGAAGAAGGACCGTGCCGACCCGCACGCGCGAGAGCGCGCATTTGAGATTGCCCGCCTCGTCCCACCGTTTGGTGTCTCACCGCAAGCAGCAGCCGGAGCGATCGCGGAGGCGCTAGATTCGATCGGTGATACCTGTCCCGAATGCCCGCCCGACGAATAGGCTGGCAGGCGCAGCTTTGCGACGGGTTCATACTTCGCTGAGATCGTGGATTTCCGGCCGCAGGTCGTCCGGCGTCACAGCGATCGTCGCAAGTGTGATGGGCAGCCCGAAGCGCCGGCGGCCCGCGCTTCCCGGATTTAGGTAGAGCACGCCGTTTGCCGTAATGATTTTCGGCATATGGGAATGACCGGACACGACGACGGCGATGCCGCGCGCGACCGGGTCGATCTGCAGGGTCTTCAGATCATGCAGTACATAGATCGATCTTGCCGCAAGTCGTACGACCTCGGTTTCAGGGTATGCAACAGCCCACTCGCCGATATCCACGTTTCCTCGGATCGCCGAAACCGGCGCGATGCGACGCAAAGCTTCTATAATTTCGGGACGTCCGATGTCGCCGCCATGAATGATGTGATCGACGCCGGCCAGGCGACGTTCCGCTTCCGGCCTGAGAAGCCCGTGCGTGTCGGAGATGATCCCGATCCTGAATGTCATGGATGGCCGCCAACTTGTGCGCCTCGATTAATCTTCGATTTCGGCCATAGTCACTACAACAGCACGGTCCAGAACGTTTCCGAGCAGATCCTTGAAGATCACCTCCCCATGTCCCTCCTCGAGGAACTCCGCAGCCTTTGCGATCGCCTCCCTCGCAGTCTCGACAATGACACCAAGGGCGCCCGCGCCACTACGCGTGTAGACGTGATATGGCATCACTCGTCCTCCTCTGGTCAAGCCGCAGCACGCCGCTCGGCCGATCGGAGCCGCATCGGCTTGCCGCCCGGCGGATGCCGCGGACCGCCGTCGAGTGTGCGAAGCGCATCAAGGATCTCGTCGATGCTTACAGGTGCCATCAGCCCCTCGGGAGCCCGCAGCGATGGGCACGATGCAATCGCGGAAGCATCAGAGGCCCAAGACGCCAAAATGGAGCGTTTCTCGGCGAGGCTGAGCTTCGGATGGGAGACCACGTCCCGCGGATGCTCGAACGTGGTGCCGGGACGAAGGAGAGCGTTGAAATCGAAAACGTTGTCGTGAAGGGCGGTCGTCGGCCGCATGGCTGCCTCCAAATCTAAGACGAGTTGAGGGATGACCGCGCGGGGATTCCCGCGCGGCGTCGTTGATCGATCCAGGTCGCCCGTGTCCGGTCAGGCGGCTTTGGCTTCGATCTGCGTGACGTTGTTCGGGGCGGTGCCGTTGATCTGGATGCGGCGCGGCTTCATCGCCTCGGGGATTTCCCGCTGAAGGTCGATGACAAGCAGGCCGTTATCGAACTGCGCGCCCTTAACCTCGACGTGGTCGGCCAGCGTGAACTGGCGCTTGAAGTTGCGCGCTGAGATGCCGCGATGCAGGAAGGTCTTCCCTTCCTTGTCGCTCTTGCGGCCCTCGAGCGTCAGGACGTTCTGCTCGACCGTGAGCTCGACTTCATCTGGTTTGAATCCGGCGAGCGCGACCGAGATTTGGAAGCGGTTCTCGTCGAGGCGTTCGATGTTGTAGGGGGGATAGCTCTCCTCACCCACACGCTGGGCAGCTTCGGCGAGGTCGAAAAGACGGTCGAACCCGATGGCCGACCGGAACAGGGGCGAAAAATCTACAGTGCGCATAGCCAGATCCTCCTTAAGAGCAAAATGGTTACGAGCGGCACCGGACACTTCCGGTGCCCGTCTCAAGTGGCGGGACCCTGATGGCATCCCGATCGCCTCATGGCGACGCCGAGAAAATTTGGAAATCCGGAAAAAGTTTCAAGAGGTCCGCGCAAATTTTTTTGGCAAGAATCGTCGATGGTTAATCTTCCCTATCCGGACGACGGCAGGTTAATCTGCTGCGCGCCGCAAGGCCGCCTTAAGCCGCTGCTTTTCCTTGTCCCAAGCGACTACGCTGCTTCTGCCTGGCCGCCTCCTCTTTTGCCTCCTCGCGCTCGCGACGCTGACGCTCTCGTTCGTATGCTTGCGCGGCTTTCCGATCCGCCGCCTCGTCGGACGGGGCGGATGATTTCTTTGCCTTGGGACGTGATGGTTTTGGGGCGGGTCTTTTCCTTTCGCGGAGCCCGAGATCTTTCGGCAACTCGGCGTGCTCGCCGAAAGGACCGCCGGACCCCACGGGGCGCTTGAGAGCGACGCCCGGCTTCGCCGTGGTCGCGGCGATGACCTCAGGATCCGTGCTCTCTTTCGCGACACCCTGGTGGAAGAGATTGCTGTCGGCGCCCCACGCCGCCAAAGCGGCCTTCATCGACGGTGCGGCTCGAAGAATCCCAGCGACGTCTGATAGGTCTTCAGCTTCCTTGCCATGAGGGCTCCCGCATCGGCCGCCGATGGCCTCGTTACTTCGCGAGCAAGGATTCGCCAAACCGGGCGAACAGCGCGGCCGGTCCTGGATAAATGTCGGCGCAACCAGCCTCCCTCAGCGAGGCCTCAGTAAATCCACCGCAGAGCACGCCGATGGTCACGATGCCGGCCTGCGCATCGCCATCGGATCGTCCGCCAAGAAGGACGAACTGGACAAGTATCTCGACATCGCGCGCAGTGCCGACCTGGTCGATGTGAAGACGTCTTCCGAAGACGCCGAGGAATCCAAGCCGGCACCGGACATCTTCGAAATCGTCCTCAAGAAACTCGGGCTGGAAGGCAGTGACGCGGTGGCGATAGGGGACTCTCCCTACGACGCGGAGGCTGCCGGCAAGGCGAAGATCGCGACCATCGGCGTGCTCTGCGGTGGATTTACTGAGGCCTCGCTGAGGGAGGCTGGTT
>JASLHV010000289.1 GCA_030153205.1 Roseiarcus sp.
CCATATACGACGCCTCGAGCGCGCCCTGTCCGATCACGGCGAAGCCAGCGCCTCGATGCAAGGCATCGATCTCTCAGCTTTCACGGCGCGGCCGTCCTTCAATCCCAAATTGCTGTGGCCCCATCTCAGTCCGGATTCGCCAGTCTTTCGTTTTGCCGCGCGACTGGCTCTGGCGATGACGGCGGGCGCGATCACCATGCAATCCTTCAGCGGGGTACGTCATGGCAACTGGGTGCTGCTTACCATCGCGGTCGTCATGCGTGCGAATTATGGGCTGACGCTTCAACGACGCAACGACAGGGTCATTGGCACATTGATCGGCTGCGTCTTGGCGGCTGCGCTTATCTCGGCTGCGCCGATCCCCCTCCTTGTGTTAGCGCAGGTTCTCGCACTTGGCCTTGCGCACGGCTTCGCGCGATTGCGCTATGTCGTGACCTCCATCGCCGCTTCGGTGACGGCGCTTCTCTCCGTACATCTCAGCGATCCCACTGAAACCATCCCCGTTATCGCCCGTCTCGCCGATACGCTGATTGGGGCGGCGCTCGCTCATCTTTTCAGCCATGTCTTGCCGCGTTGGGAATTTAATGAAGCGCCGCGGCTCGCCGCACGCCTCCAGGCCGATATCGTTGCTTTCGCGACGACCGCGCTCGACCTCAAGGCCTCGGATCAGGATTACCGGTTGGCGCGCAAGAGAATCATCGAAGCCATCGCCGCTTTGTCCGATTCGGCTGGCCGGATGGGCGGCGAACCGCAAGGCGTGCGGCGTGGGCTGAACGAACTGATCGAGATGCTGATCAGCGGCTATCTAGTCGCCGCTCACATATCGTCGACGCGATTCATGATGCGCGGAAGGCAGAGCGACGACGGCTATGAGGCGGCTGCGACTCGCCTCGCTGCGACACGGGAGTGGTTGATCGCCCTGTTGTCGGGCGCACAATCGACGCCGGACCTCCACGGCCCCGCCCTAGTTGTCGGTCCGCCGAATGAGGCTTTGGGCGGCGAATTCACTCGGTTGCGCAGGGCTGCTTTGACGCTTTTGGCCAAGGCTTCGATTTATCGCCAGGCGGCGGCGTTAGGGTGAAAGGCTGTATGGGTGGCGCCTTCTCACATTGGCGCGCTAACCGTGCAGCGTTGACGGCGGCGTCCGATCGGGACTAAGCGCAGGTCCACAGCTTCAATCAAACCGCAAGCGGATCAAATAATCGATTTTCCTTGCGGCGCCTCGTTAGGCGAGCCGGAGTAAACACCAATGCCCTCCCTCGCAGCGTCGGAAGAGCCCCAGAAACGTCCTTCCCTGGCGGTTTTGGGTCCGCTTTTGCCCTACGCCCTGGCCTATCGCGGCCGGGTCGTGGGAGCTTTCATCTCCTTGGCTGTGGCTTCCGCCGCGACGCTCGTCGTGCCGGTCGCGGTACGCCGTATGATCGACTACGGCTTTTCGGCGGATCAACCTCATCTCATCGACGCCTATTTCGGCGCCATGATCGCGGTCGTCGCCGTACTCGCCCTTGCTTCGGGCTTACGCTACTTTTTCGTCATGACGCTTGGCGAGCTTGTCGTGGCCAAGCTGCGCGGCGACGTTTTCGCTCATTTGACGTCGCTCGACGCCTCTTTCTTTGATTCCGAAAAGATCGGCGAGATCGTCTCTCGCCTTTCCGCGGATACGACGCAGTTGAAATCGGCTTTCGGCGCTTCGGCGTCGGTCGCGCTGCGCAATTTTTTTATGTTCTTCGGCGCCGCCGCCATGATGATCGTCACAAGTCCGAAACTCTCGGCCTATGTATTGATCGCCATACCATTCATCATCCTCCCGCTTTATGCGGCGGGACGCTCGGTGCGCGCTCGGGCGCGAGCGGCGCAAGATACACTAGCCGATGCTACCGCCTTTGCGACCGAGAACCTTTCGTCTGTGCGGGTGATGCAGGCGTTTCTTGCCGAGGCGGCGAGCGCCGCGCGGTTTCGCGCCGCCGCCTGGAGCGCCTATGAGGCTGCGCGGGCGACGACGAAGACGCGCGCTATGGTCACGATCGCGGCGATCTTTCTCGCTTTCGCCAGCGTCGTCGTCGTACTCTGGCTCGGCGCGCAGGACGTCCTGGCTCATCGCATGACCGGCGGCGCTTTGTCGCAATTCCTTCTCTTCGCGGTGCTCGCCGCGGGTGCGCTTGGCGAATTGTCGCAGGTATGGAGCGAGATCTCGGCCGCGGCGGGCGCGGCGGGTCGCATTGCGGAATTGCTGGCCGTTACCCCCAAGATCGCCGCCCCGCTCGCGCCCAAAGCGCTGCCTGTTCCGCCTCGAGGACAAATCCGATTCGACGGCGTCGCCTTCGCCTATCCGACGCGACCGGAAGAAAATGTCTTGAAGAGTTTGGACCTTGTCGTGGCGCCGGGCGAAGTTGTCGCCCTGGTCGGTCCCTCCGGCGCGGGCAAGTCGACGGTCTTTCAACTCGCGATGCGTTTCTACGATCCGAAGGACGGCGCGATCTCCTTCGACGGCGTCGATATTCGATCGGTTGATCCCGCCGATTTACGGCGACGCATTGCCTTCGTGCCGCAGGAGCCGATCATTTTTGGGACGACGATTGCAGAAAATATCGCCTATGGCGCGCCGGACGCGAGCCGCGACGCCATTCGCAAAGCGGCCCAACGCGCCGCCGCCGATACGTTCATCTCGGCTCTCCCGAAAGGTTACGACACGACGGTCGGCGAGCGCGGCGTCACCTTGTCCGGCGGCGAACGCCAACGCATCGCCATCGCCCGGGCGATCTTGAAAGACGCGCCGGTGCTGCTTCTGGATGAGGCCACTTCCGCGCTCGACGCCGAGAGCGAGACCCTGGTCCAGAGGGCGTTGGACTCCCTCATGGCCGGCCGAACGACGCTTGTCATCGCGCACCGCCTCGCCACCGTGATTCACGCCGACCGAATCCTGACGATTGATTCAGGGCGAATTGTCGAGGAAGGGACGCATCAAAGCCTTTTAGCGAAAGGCGGCCTTTATGCGCGACTGGCGCGCCTTCAATTCGAGGCCGGCGCCGCCGCGCTCGAGAGCGGTCGCAAGGCCGCGGTATAGGCAATGCCGCCGCATTTACCTTTTCGCGCCGATTACTAACAAATCACCGCCAAATTAAGTTGTATTGAGCGTACCAACGCTATTTACCTAACAGATTATGGTGTTTTTAACGACGCCCGGTCAATAATTGTGCAATCTTCGCGTCAGGACAGACGATGATTTCACCCGGCGCCGGCGCCGTTCCCAGATCTTCTAAGCTGCGCTGCCTATTCCTTCGGCCGGCCGTGGTTTCCTGACCATGCATCCGCGCCTTCGCCAACAGCTCTCAGAGGTCGCCGGGGCCAATGGCGCCGTCGACTTTGATCGTCTGCAAGCATTGGTCAGCCAAGTTTACACCGATGCCGATAGACACCGGCAAGACGTCGATTGCGCTCTCCGATTGCTTGGGGAGGAGATAGAGCGGCTCAAGGATCAATTGGAGGCGACGGTCGCCTCGCGCACCGCCGAACTCGAAGAGGCGCGCAAGACATTGAGCGCCGCACTCGAAAATGTCGATCAGGGCATTATCATGATCGGGCCTGATGAGCGGGTGCATGTTTGCAATCGTCGGGCCTCCGAACTTCTCGATTTGCCGAGAGATCTTGCCGAGCGCCGTCCGCTCAGCGCCGAAGTCACAGCCGCGCAGGTCGCCGCTCGAGAATTCGTCCATGTCGACCCGGAACTGGTGGAGTTCTGGCGTCGCGCATGCCCCACCGAGGGCGCCTCTGCTTACGAGCGGCGTCGCCCCAACGGGACGATTCTCGACGTGCGGACCGTCAAGCTGCCCGACGGTGGTTGCGTCCGCACATTCGCCGATATCACGGAACGGCGTAAACGCGAGGCGCAGATCGCGCGCGCGGAGGCCGATTATCGCGGATTGTTCGAAAATGCCGTCATTGGAATCTATCGATCGACAATCGACGGCCGCATGCTGCGCGCCAATCCAGCGTTCGTCCGCCTGACCGGCTATGAGACCGAAGCTGAGATGCTGGCTGGGATCAAAGATATCGCGACGGAATGGTATGTCGATCCCAACCGCCGAGCGGCGTTTCGCACACTCATAGAGGGGCAGGGGCGCGTCGACGATTTCATCTCCGAAATTTATCGACATCACACCCGCGAACGTATTTGGGTTTCCGAAGCCGCCTGGCTCATAAGATCTGAAAACGGCGAGCCGCTTTACTACGAAGGCACTGTCATCGACGCCAGCGAGCGCGTTCGCGCGGAGGCGCGGATCGCTTACATGGCCAGCCATGATTCGCTTACTCACCTTCGCACGAGATGCGCGTTCACCAACGCGCTCGGCGCGGCGCTGAGCCAGCAGCGGCGCCAATCAAAAATCGCGGTCCATTGCATCGATCTCGACCGATTCAAGGACGTCAATGATACGCTTGGCCATCCCGCCGGCGACGAATTGCTGCGCATCGCCGCCAAGCGCTTGCGCCGCGCGCTCCGCAATGGCGAGGATATCGCCCGCCTCGGCGGCGATGAGTTCGCGATCATTCAGCGCAATGTTGTCGATCGCGCCGAGGCCGAAGCCTTTGCGGCGCGGCTGGTACGTATTCTTTCGGCCCGTTATAAGATTGATGGCGTCGAGGTTCACGTCGGTGCAAGCGTCGGCGTGATTCTTGCGGACAAACATTCCGGCGGCCCCGAAGAGCTGATGAAGAATGTCGACATTGCGCTCTATCGCGCCAAGGCGGAAGGGCGCTCGACTTATCGGGTCTTCGATCCCTCGATGAGCGAAGCCGCACAGCGCCGACGCGCCTTGGAACTCGATCTACGCCGCGCCATTCCGAACAAAGAGTTGTCGATCTATCTGCAGCCGATCGTCGACATCACGAGTGGCGGCGTCGTCGCTTTCGAAACTTTGTTGCGCTGGCGTCATCCGAAACGCGGCGTAATGTCGCCGGTTGAATTCATTTCGATCGCCGAAGAGACGGGTTTGATCGGTTCGATCGGTGAATGGGTTCTCGCCGAGGTGTGCATGCAGGCGGCGCAAAGCGGTAGAAACTTCTCAATTTCGGTCAACCTGTCGCCGGCGCAGTTTCGAACGCGGCGCGTCGTTCGCGCCGTCAAAAGCGCGCTCGCCGCCTCTGGCCTCGCTGCGGGCCGCCTCGTCCTTGAAATCACGGAATCGGTGCTATTGATGGACGACGATCACACCAAGGCGTCGCTGGACGAATTGCGCGCCATGGGCGTGCACTTCGCGCTCGACGACTTCGGCACTGGACATTCCTCGCTCAGCTATCTGCAAAAGTTTCGGTTCGACACGATCAAGATCGATCGATCCTTTGTCGTCTCGAGCAACGTCGATCAGGTCAGCGCGACATTGGTGCGCGCGGTTGTGTCGCTCGGAAAAGAACTCGGCATATATGTCGTCGCCGAAGGCATCGAGGCCGAGGATCAGCGCAAGAAATTGACGGCTTGGGGATGCCGCTACGCACAGGGCTATTTATTCGGTCGGCCTCTTCCGGCCCGCGAATGGCTCGATCGCCTCGACGTAGCCAAGGACATCTGTCTGCACCAGACGCTCCTGTCGGCCTAAGCGACGGCGCCGACTTTCAGCGCTCGGTGAGTTTCAGTTCGATGCGCCGATTGCGCGCAAAAGCATCGTCGTCCTGACCGGGGTCGATCGGCTGAAACTCGCCGAAGCCCGCGGCGGCCAAGCGCTCCGCTGGAACGCCTTTGGCGATCAGATACTGGACCACGGCGATCGCGCGGGCGGCGGATAGCTCCCAGTTCGATTTGAAAGGACCGCCGCTGATTTGATGTTTGTCAGTATGTCCATCGACTCTCAGGATCCAGGGGAGGTCGGGCGGTATTTCGCGCGCGAGGTCCGTGACCGCCGCCGCGAGATCGTCGAGCGATTGATGGCCCGCCACGCTTACATCCGCCTTGTTTGATTCGAACAGAACGGAAGATTCGAAAACGAATCGGTCTCCGACCACCCTGACGCCCGGCCGCGCGCCTAGGATTTGGCGCAAACGGCCGAAGAAGTCGGATCGGTAGCGGGCCAGTTCCTGGACCTTCTGGGCCAAGGCGACGTTGAGACGCGAGCCAAGATCGGCGATCTTGGCCTGAGACTCTTTTTCCGACGCTTCTGACGACGCCAGCGCGTCCTCAATGGCGGCGAGCTGGCGGCGCAAAGCGGCGATCTGCTGGTTGAGAATGTCGACTTGCGCCAGAGCGCGCGCCGACACCTGCTTTTCCGTATCGAGCGCGTTTGACGCCGCTGAGGCCTTATCGCCGGCGGTATCGGCGCTGGCGCTGTTGAGCGCGATGACGCTCTGCAGCCGTTGCTGCTCCTTCTGCGAATCGGAGAGCGTCGCCGAGAGGCCGGCCGCATTCGCCTCCGCCTCCGCCTTGGCGGTCCGCTCCATCGCCAGCAGGCTCGTCAGCTCTTCGATCTGACGATTAAGTTTAACGAGGGCCGTGTCCTTGCCGCTCACTTCGCGCGAAAGGAAGAATTGCGCGAGCATGAAGACAGAGAGCAGGAAAATGATCACCAGCAACATCGTCGATAGGGCGTCGACGAAGCCGGGCCAATAGCTGAAAGATTCCGACCGACGGCTACGCGCCAAAGCCATGCGTCAATTCCTTACGACGACGCCTTGCGCGATAGGCCGCGCAGGTCCAAGGCGCTACGTCCCATGAGTTTCGTTTTCTCCGGTGAGGCGTCTTAAAAGCCTGCTGACCTCTTCTTGCTGCGCCGCCTGCGCCTCCACCCAGTCGCGGATGAGTTGCTGCTCCTGGCGCATATGATTGACGAGGCCCTGGATGCCTTCGGCGAGATTGGCCATGGCCGCAGCGCTTTTTCTTTGCTCGGTCGGGTCGTAAGCGACCGGAAGCTTGTCCGGTATCAATTCGACGGACGGCGGCGGCGTGGTCGTCTCGACATGGCTCACGAGAAAATCTTCGAGTTCGGTGTAGAAGCGATTTTGCGCCTGTCCGGCCTGTAGATCGAGAAAGCCGAGGATCAATGAGCCGGCGAGGCCAAAGAGCGACGAGGTGAAAGAAATGCTCATGCCGGCGATCGGCTTGGAGAGGCCGCTTTTAAGGTCGTCGAACATCACGCCAGCGTCGACATTGGTCTGCATGGCGTTGATGACGCCGCCGATCGAGCGGACTGTCTCCAATAAGCCCCAGAAAGTTCCCAGAAGGCCCAGAAAGACCAGGAGGCCGATCAGATAGCGATTCAACTCACGGCCCTCGTCGAGACGGGTGCCGATCGAATCAAGGATGGCGCGCGTCGTCGCCGTCGAAAGACCGCGCGCCCCGGCGCCGGCGTTGAGCAGCGTCGCCATGGGCGCCAAGAGCCGCGGGCCGCGATTCGACCGCCAAGGCCGCGCGCCGCTGAGTGAATTCACCCATCCGATCTCGCGAAATAACCGGATGACCTGGCGAAAGGTAAAGACCGCGCCGAGGAGGAGAACGCCAATGATGAGGCCGTTGAGACCGGGATTCGCCTGGAAGGCGGTCTCGATCTGCCGGTAAAGAATGAGGACCACAAAGCCGGCGATGATGAGGAACGCCGCCATTCCGACCAGGAAAATGCGCGGCGATGTCAAGGGTCGGGTTTCAGTTTCACTCGCCATTCGGTAGGGACCATTTCGCATCAACATGCGTGGGGCACCCTATCAGAAATATGCTGCACGGCGCCAAGCGCCCGTCATAAGCGATCGCAATGATTGTTGGAGGGGAAGACGTCGATAGGCGCCGCAATGGCCGCCGGCGATTGGGCGGCGGCGAGACGGCGACATTCCATTCTCGCTCATAGATGCAGTCTATGACTGCAACTTGTCGCCGAATTGTGGCGGCCGCTATAGCGCCTACGCCGACTTTAAAAGGGCGAGCATTTCCCGGTGCATGATTTCGTTGCCGGCGCAGATCGAGCCGGTTTCGAGAAAATTCTCTTCGCCGTCGACGCCGGAGACAAAGCCGCCGGCCTCGCGGATCAATATGGCGCCGGCCGCTATGTCCCAGGAATGGAGGCCGCGCTCCCAGAAAGCGTCGAAACGGCCGGCGGCGACATAGGCAAGATCGATCGCCGCGCAGCCCATGCGACGCACATTAACCACTTTGGTCATGACCGCGGCGAGCTCCGCCTTGAAGCGCGGGTGCTCGGCCGCTTTGCCGAGATGCGGCACCCCGCAGCCGATGAGCGATTGTGACAATTCGCGGCGGGCGGCGACGCGCAAGCGGCGATTGTCGCCGAACGCGCCCTGTCCCTTTTCGGCGACATACATTTCATCATTGGCCGGGTTGTAGATGACGCCGGCGACGATCTGCCCTTCCCGTTCGAGCGCAATCGAAATGGCGAAGAGCGGAATCGCGTGAAGAAAGTTGGTCGTCGCGTCGAGCGGGTCGATGTGCCAGGTATGGGTCTTGTCGGAGCCCTCGACCCGCCCGCTTTCCTCCATCACGAAGCCGTAACCCGGCCGCGCTTTGGAGAGCTCCTCGAAAAGAACTTTTTCAGACCGCTTATCGGCGAGGCTGACAAAGTCGCCCGGACCTTTCATCGACACCTGGAGGTTGCCGATCTCGCCGAAATCGCGTTTCAAGCCGCGGCCGGCCTTGATGGCGGCGCTGGTCATGACGTTCATCAGGGCGGAACGGATCATTTCATATCCCAAAAACCGATCGGCCTCGTCGCCGCGACGGCTCATCTGCCTGCCCGGGCTAGACCGGGTCAAGCCGAATGGACATGACAAAACGAGAAATGCCGCGGCGAGAAGCGCGTAAAAGACTGATTTGGCTCATGTCTTCACCGCCTTGACGATTGCGGTCTCGCCTCTCCTATGCGAATTGGCTATAAGTCCAGCCGCGGAGAGCCTCGGGCCAGAAGTAAAGCGAAAGTAATAAGCGGGATGAAGATTCCCAACATTTTCGGTCACGGCAAGCGTTTGGCCGTGATGATCCACGATCTCGCGACGACGCCTCTCGCGATCGCCCTTGCGATGTATCTCGCTTATCCTGAAAGCGCACGATTAAAGGTCGAAGCTCTCGTCTGGATCTTTCCGCTTTTCACGATCTATGCGGGCTTCGTCTATCGGTTCTTTCGCCTCTATGAAGCGAAATGGCGCTTCGCCTCGCTGCCCGATCTTTTCAATATTTTCCGCGCGACCTGCGTGCTTGCGATCTCATTGGTGGTCGTCGACTTGGCGATCGTCGCACGCGACATCGTTCATGGCTTTGTCTTCGGCGAAAAGGTCTGCTTCCTCTATGGAATCTTGCAGATGTTGCTGCTTGGCGGCCCGCGAATCGCTTATCGCTACTGGCGTTTCGTTCAAGCGCGCCGCGCTGGCGAACGCGAGGACGCCCCTTCGATCCTGGTTCTCGGCCGCGCCGCGGAGGCGGAGATCGTGCTGCGCTCGCTCGAGGAAGGCATGCGCCGGCGCTTTGCGCCGCGCGGGGTTCTGTCGCCGCGCGCTTCCGATCGCGGCGCCACGATCCGCGGCGTGCCAGTTCTCGGCGGCTATGACGATCTCGAGCGTATTGTCGGCGAGGCCAATGAGGAAGGGCGGCCTCTCGCGCGCCTGGTCTTTGCGCCGAGCGAATTCGCAACAACCGCCGAATCCGAACGCCTGGTGGCGACGGCTCGGCAGCTCGGCATCGCCTTGTCGCGCCTGCAAACCGTCGAATTCGGCGGCGGCTCGTCTCTGACCCCGGTCGATGTCGAAGACCTGTTATTCCGAAGCACGGTTGAAATAGACCGCGCGCGTCTCGGCCAATTCATTCGCGCCCGCCGCGTTGTCGTTACCGGCGGCGGCGGTTCGATCGGCTCCGAGATTTGCGCTTGCGTGGCCGCGCTCGGGGCGGCGGATCTGCTGGTCGTCGACAATTCGGAGCCGGCGCTTTTCGCCATCGGCGAAACGCTCGGGCGACAATATTCCGGCGCTCGTGTTCGTCTGACGGTCGCCGACGTGCGCGATCGCAATCGCATTGCGACATTGTTCGCCGAATTCAAACCGGACATTGTCTTCCACGCCGCCGCGCTCAAGCAATTGCCTCAGCTCGAACTCGATTGGGCGGAAGGGATCAAGACCAATGTGCTCGGCACCGCAAATGTCGTCGACGCCGCCATCGCCATCAATGCCGCGGCCGTGCTGATTTCGACCGACAAGGCCGTCGATCCGGTCTCCGTATTGGGCGTGACGAAACGCCTTTCCGAAATGTATGGCCAATTGGTGGACGGCGGGCCGGCCCGTGCGGGCGCGCCGCGGATCATTTCCGTCCGCTTCGGCAATGTTCTCGGCTCGGTCGGATCGGTCGTGCCGAAGTTCAAGGCGCAGATCGAGCGCGGCGGCCCGGTAACAGTCACCCATCCCGATATGGTGCGCTATTTCATGACCGTGCGCGAAGCGGTCGACCTCGTCATATCGGCGGCCGCCCATGCGGCTTCCGGCCTCGGCGTGGAGACGCGCGCTTCGGTCTATGTCCTGAAGATGGGACAGCCGGCGCGTATTCTCGATCTGGCTGAGCGGATGATCCGTCTTGCTGGCTATGAGCCGCGCGTCGATATCGATATCGTCTTTACCGGGGTACGGACCGGCGAGAGAATGAACGAATATCTTTTCTCTAGCGACGAGCCGGTCGTCGACGTCGGCGTCGAAGGTTTCACGGCCGCGCAGACGCCGGCTGTCGATCGCGCCTTGATGACGCGCTGGTTCGCCGAACTCGCCAATGCGGCTCAATCGGGCGATCGGGCCGCCGCCGAACGGGTCTTCGCCGAAGCCATTCCAACTTACAAGCGCGCGGTGCAACGCATCGCCGCCTCGGTTACCGATCTCGCCGCGCATCGCGCATCGCTTGGCGCGGATCGGATACGCTCGGGCGAAGGCGGCGCGGCGCGGGACTAGAGCCGACGCTTCTTCGCCGACGACGCCTCTCGTACTTCCTGCATGCGCCGATCCAGACGCTGGCGCGGGTGGCAGTGGCGTGGCCCGCACTTGACGAAAGTTTCCAGCCCGGCGTGAAATGCTCCAAGACTTGCTAAAGGCGGCGAAGAAGCCAGTTTGCGATGAGCCCTGACTTATCTACCAATCCGATCGGGCCTTCTCAAACGCCGCTGGTGCTCATTCAAGATATGAAAAAGAGCTTCGGCGGCGTGCGCGCCTTGCGCGGCGTTAGTCTCGAAGTTCGCCCTGGCGAAGTGCACGCATTGCTCGGCGAAAATGGCGCCGGCAAATCCACGCTCATCAAGATTCTGAGCGGCGTGCATAGTTACGACAGCGGGACGATCGAAATTTCCGGCAAGCAGGTCGCCTTTCAAAGCCCGGCTGAATCGCGCGCCGCCGGCGTCGCCGTCGTCTACCAAGATTTGAGCCTTGTTGAATCGTTATCCGTCGGCGCCAATTTGATGTTGGGCCGCGAACCGCGCACAGGCCTGGGCTTTCTCAAGAAAGCGCAACTCATGGCCGAGGCCGAGGAATTCCTCAAGCGGAACAACATTCCCCTGAACCCGCGCGTATCGGTAGGGTCGCTGCCCTTCGCTTACCGACAGATGACGGAGATCGCCAAAGCCTTGATGGGACGCGTGCGCGTTCTCGTTCTCGACGAGCCCACATCCGCGCTGACAACCGATGAAGAAAATATTCTTTTCGACGCCATCGGAAGGATCATCGCGCAAGGCGTCGGCGTCATCTACGTGACTCACCGCCTGAAGGAAGTATTCCGCATTTCACATCGCGTGACTGTTCTCCGCGACGGATTGAATGTCGGCACGTTTAACACGGCCGACACCGACATGAAGGCTTTGGTGACGGCGATCGTCGGGCCGGGCCACAGCGGCGCCGACGCTCGCGCCGCTCAAACTCAAGAGATCGCGCCGATTGAAAGCAACGAGCCCGAGAGCGCGGGCGCCGCGCCGCTCCTCGCCTTGTCCGGCGTCTCTAATGACAGGCTGCGTGGCGTCGACATCACGCTGATGAAGGGGGAGATTCACGGCTTGGCCGGCCTCATCGGCAGCGGTCGCACCGAAATTCTCGAGACCATATTCGGACTTCGGCCGATAGAAAGCGGGGCCCTCGAGGTCGACGGCGCGCCGCGACGTCTGTCCAGCCCCGACGACGCCGTCGCAGACGGAATCGCGTTGGTTCCGGAAGATCGTCAAGTTCAGGGCTTGATCCTCGATCACTCAATTGAGCGCAATTTCAGTTTGCCGCGACTGCTGCACTTCTCGCGATTGGGCTGGGTACGCCGAGATTTGGAAGTACAGGAAACGAAGGACGCCATCCAAAAACTGTCGATCAGGGCGCTTGGGCCTTCGACCCGAGTTCGAAATCTTTCCGGCGGCAATCAGCAGAAAGTTGTTTTCGCCAAATGGAGCAATCCTCGCACGCGCATCCTTCTGCTGGACGAGCCGACGGTCGGCGTCGATGTCGGCGCTCGTGAGGAGATTTACGGCCTCATAAAAGGCGCCGTGAGGAACGGAGCCGGGGTTCTCATTGTTTCGTCCGATCTTAACGAGCTTCTTTTGTTGTGCCATCGGATTTCGCTCGTCGTCGACGGTCACATCATCGACACGCTTGAACGTGACCGATTCGGCGACGCGGAAAAGCTCCATCAACTGATCCAGCTTAGTCAGATCGAACAGAGGCAGCCGGCATGACAGAGAGGCTCGCGCCGCGAGCGGCGGGGACGGCGTCGAACGGTTCACGCCGCTCATTGGCCCTTGTGCAAACGCTCTTGCGCGGCGAATGGCCATACATGCTCTATCTGGCCTTCGTTATTCTTCTGATCATATTCAGCTTTGCCTCGCCCTGGTTTTTGTCAGTCGATAACTTTCTCAACATCGGCCGCCAAACGACGCTCGTGTCGATCGTCGCCGTGGGAATGACCTTTGTCATCATAGCGGGACAGATCGATCTCTCGGTCGGGTCGACATTGGCGCTCTCGGGCATGGCAGCCGCTCTTGCAATGGCTTATGTCGCCAATAATTGGTTCGTTGGCGCCGTGGTCGGGCTCGGAACCGGATCGCTTGTCGGCTTGATCAATGGCGTCTTGACCACGCGCCTGTCCATTCCCTCCTTTCTCGTGACGCTCGGCTCTCTCAGCGCCGCGCGCGGTCTCGCGCTGATGGTCACGAACACCAAGCCGGTCATCATCACCGACGAGCGATACTTTCAGATATTCGGCGAGGGAAGTTTTCTTGGCCTTCCGGCGCCGATCGCGTGGACGTTGGTCGCGACGATCGGTGGCGTGCTTCTCCTTCATTATAATGTATTTGGGCGCAAGATTTATGCCGCCGGCGGCAATCCCACCGCTGCGCTCTACTCCGGCATCCGGATCAAGCATGTGACGACGCTCGCCTTCGTCATTACCGGCGCATTGGCGGGCTTGGCCGCGTTGGTTCTATCGGCGCGGTCGCACGCGGCGCGGCCCGACGTCGTTCAAGGCATGGAGCTCGATGTTATTGCGTCGGTCATTCTTGGCGGATGCAGTCTCTTCGGCGGACGCGGCTTCATTCTCGGGACGCTTCTGGGCAGTCTCATCATCGGAACATTGAACAACGGCCTTGTGCTGCTGGGCGTAAGTTCGCCTATGCAACTCGTCATCAAAGGCGCCATAATCGTCGCAGCGGTCGCCTTCACGAAACGGTAGCGCCTCTTCAAGAGGCCGCCGAAGGCATGTCATCGGCCTTATAAAGAAATGATGACGCGGAGGAAAGGCAAAGGAGAGACGATGAAATATTCAGCTCTAAGCAGGTCTGCGCTCGTCGCGAGCGTTGCCGTCGGCGCACTCGTACTTTGCTGTTCCCCTGGTATGGCGGATACGCCGAGCAGTTGCGTCAAAGGCGTCGATCTCTCGACTCTCGGACCGACGTCGATTGTCGGGCAGGGGCCTCACGGCGAGAAGGCTGCTTCCGTGGATATTCTGAAGTTGAGCGACGAGGATGCGACGAAAGTTCGCGCCGGTCATTTTAAAGTCGGTATCTCGATGCAGACGGTCAATCTCGATTGGTCGCAACTGCAAGTACAAGGGATAACCGACACGCTCAAGAAATATGGCGTGTCGGTCACCGGCGTCGCCTCCGCCGAATACCAGGTCGACAAGCAAATCGCCGACATCGAGAATACCATCCAACAACATCCCGATGGTATTATCTCGATCCCGGTCGATTTCACGGCGACGGCGCCCACCTATAAAAAAGTCTCACAGGCTGGGATCAAACTCGTTTTCATGGACAGCATTCCGACGGGTCTCAAGCACCCGGAGGAGTATGCCGCCATGATTTCGGCCGACAGTCAGGGTAACGGCCAGATCGCCGCTCAGATTCTGGCCTCGTGCGTCGCGCAAGGCGGGACGATCGGACTGGTGAATTTCGGCGTTGACTATTTCAGTACGAACGAGCGCACCAAAGGCGTGCGGGAATGGATGAAAAAGAATCGTCCTGATATCCAAATGAAACAGGTCGATTTCACCGACCCCGCGAAAGTCTCTCAGATCGCGGGCGATTTCCTCACTGCAAATCCCGACGTGAAGGGCGTCTTCGCCGTATGGGATCAGCCGGCCTTGGACACGCTGACCTCGATGCGCGCCCAGAGCGTCAACGTTCCAGTGTCGACGGTCGACCTGGGTTTGCAGTCGGCGATTGAGATCGCGAAGGGCGGTCCGCTCAAAGCGACCGGCTCGCAACGCCCCTATGATCAAGGCGAGGCCGAAGCGCTGGCGATGATGAATGCGCTGATCGGCAAAGAGACGCCGGCTTGGGTCGGCGTGCAATCGCTGCCGGTCGTGCAATCGAATGTTCTGGAATCCTATAAGACCGTCTTCAAGAAAGATCCGCCTGCGGAGCTTCTCGACGCCTGCAATGGCGCGAAGCCGGCATGCAATTGACGTTTCGTTCGAGGGTTTGAAATGGGACGAAGCATGGCGGCCTCGCCGTCATGCTTCCTCGTTCGGTTTTCAAGGGTAAAGGCGATCGCCGACCGGTCTAGTCCGGGCGGATGATGCCCTTTTTGAGGATGATGTTGCCGTAAAGCCTGCGCTCGCCGGTCGCCACGATCGCGAAGGAATCGCGGGCCTGCTCGTAAAATTTGAAACGTTCGAGCGTCGCCAGTTTGAACTTGTCGCCTTCGCGTTTGGTGATGACGTCACGAAACTCGCCGAAGATCGGCGGCTCTTTGGCGCCCTTCTCTACAGGCGTCATCGCCCAGCAGGCGTCGGGCACGAAATCGTCGAGAGGCATGACCGAGAGAATGGCGTCAAGCGCCGTGGTCGCGCTTACGCCGTCGAGACGTACAAGTTCAGGTCCCGACGAAGTCGCGGGATAATTGGCGTCGACGATGGTGATTTCATCGCCATGTCCCATGGCGCGCAGCGCATGGAGGAGTTCGGGCGACAGAAGCGGATTGAGGCCTTTGAGCATCGAAAGTTACGCCTTGAGTTTCTGAGCGGAGCTTCTAGCGCGGCGTTGGCGCATCGGCGCGCATCAAGCCCGCCGATTTCAGGTCGCGCCACAGAGCCGAAGGGATTTTCGCCGACAGCATCTCGCCGTTGCGACGAACCTCGCCCGGCTTCTGACCGCCCGGAATTATCGAGACGATCGCCGGATGACTGAGTGGGAAGCGGATCGCGGCTTCGGGGAGCTTGACGCCATGCGCCGTGCAAATCGCCTGAATTTTCGCGACGCGTTCGAGGATCGCCTTGGACGCCGGCCTGTAATTATAGAAAGCGCCCGGCTTCGGCCCGGTTGCGAGAATGCCGGAGTTGAACGGTCCGCCGATCACGACGCCGATCTTCTTCTCGACGCAATAGGGAAGGAAAGTCTCGAGCGCTTCTTGTTCGAGCAGCGTGTAGCGGCCAGCCAGAAGGAAGCAGTCAAAATCGCCGGCGCGCGCCAATTTTTCCGCGATTTCCCAATCGTTGATTCCGGCGCCGAAAGCTTTGATCGCGCCGCTCTCGCGCATTTTGAGCAGAGCCTTGTATCCGCCGGCCATCAATTCCTTGATGTGCTGGTTCGCAGCTTCTTCGCTGCCATGCGTCGATATATCGACGTCGTGGGCATAGACGATGTCGATATGGTCGAGGCCGAGCCGCTCGAGTGAAAATTCGAGCGAACGCATGACGCCGTCATAGGAATAATCGAAGCGCTCCAAGCGCGACGGCACTTCGAAAAATTGTTCTCGACGTGTTCGAAGCTCCGGCGTCGACAATTCGAGGATACGACCGATCTTCGTCGAGACGAGATAGGACTCACGCGGCTTGGCTCTAAGAAAGCCGTTGAGACGGGTTTCGGAGAGGCCGAGTCCGTAAAGCGGCGCGGTGTCGTAGTAGCGGCAACCCGCATTCCACGCCGCATCAAGCGTTGCCCGCGCCTCTTTTTCCGTCAAGGGACGGTACATATTGCCCAGAGGGGCGGTGCCAAATCCCAATTCCGAAAAATACAATTCTGCGCCGCTTCGCGCGACGAATTTGCGTTTTCTCATGCTCTGAGCGCGCGAAGCCCCCGCCACCGCCGCTTCCCCCTTGTTGTCGACGATCGACGCCCGCCGCGCCGTGAGACAGGCGAGCTATCATAAGCGAGGTTGGTCCATCGTCAACGCGAGAAATATTTTTCCGTGATCGAAAACTGACGGAATGCTTCAAATTGTGCGTTGCGAGAGATTAGTCGCCGCCCCTTTGGAACAATTCTCAATTTTAGCTCCTTCTTACGATTGCCGTATGACCTCTATAAAAGCGGAGCTGGATTTGCGGCGCTGAGCCATAAGCAATAGGATGAGCCTCTTGCAAGGCCGTGCGTTGAAGGCCAAATTCGCAACATTACAGAGAAGGAGTTAGCGCGATGACGTCAAAGCTCGAAGCCTTGCGCGCAATAAGCACTGTGGTCGCAGACACCGGCGATATGGAGGCAATCCGCGTTTTCAAACCGACGGATTCGACGACCAATCCGACCTTGATCCTCAAGGCGACGCAAATGCCGGGTTATAAGCATCTGGTCGACGAGGCGGTCGAATGGGGCCGCCGCCGCGCTGCGCCGCCGAGCGCGGTGACCGATCGGCTCGCGGTTAATTTCGGGAGCGAACTGACCAAGATCGTCCCTGGCCGGGTTTCGACCGAGGTCGACGCGGACCTCTCCTTCGACACCGAAGGATCGATTGCCAAGGCGCGCGCGCTGATCGCGGATTACGAGAGCCGCGGCGTGTCGCGCGAACGTATCTTGATCAAGCTCGCGGCGACCTGGGAAGGGGCGCAAGCCGCCGCCCAATTGCAGAAGGAAGGCATCGACTGCAATATGACGCTGATCTTCTCTATGGCTCAGGCGGTCGCCTGCGCCAAAGCCGGCGCCTTCCTGATTTCGCCTTTCGTCGGCCGGATCCTCGATTGGCATACGAAGAGCGGCGGCGGTCCTTATACGTCTGAGACTGATCCGGGCGTCGTCTCGGTTCGCAAGATCTACGCCTATTACAAGACCTATGGGATCAAGACCGTGGTGATGGGCGCCTCCTTCCGCAATATAGGTGAAATCGAGGCGCTCGCCGGTTGCGATCGTCTAACGATCTCGCCGCAACTGCTCGAACAGCTCTCCCATGAGGAAGGCGCGTTGGAGCGCAAATTGTCGCCGAGCAACGTCAAGGACGCGCCGGCGAAGATCGACATGGATGAGAAGCTGTACCGCTGGATGATGAATGAAGACGCGATGGCGACCGAAAAGCTCGCCGAGGGCATCCGCACTTTCGCGCATGACCTCGGTTCTTTGCGGAAGGTCGTCGACACCCGCCTCGCCGCGGCGGCTTAAGCCGCCCACCGTTTCAAGCGCCCCGCGGCGGCTCCGGCCATGCGCGGGCGCTTGAGCGCCGCATGTCTTCGACGGTTCGCGACAAAGCGAGCACGCCGAGATCATCGAACCGTCTGCCGATGATCTGGAGTCCGATCGGCAGGCCTTCGGACGAATAGCCGCAATTGATCGACGCCGCCGGCTGTTCCGACACGCTGAACGGAAGCGTGAAGCCGATATGGGTGAATGGATCGAGCGGGTCATTGCTCGGCGAGGGCGCTTCCGCCGCAAAGGCGGTCATGGGCGCCGTCGGCGATAGGACGAAATCATATGGCGCGGTCGCAGCGACCGTGGCGCGGCGCATCGCCATAATTTGGTTATAGCCCTTCAGAACGTCCTCTCCCGAAAGCGGCGACGCTGAATCCGCCCATTGGCGGATGTAGGGAAGGATTTTGTCTCGCCGCTCTTGCGTCAGGGCTTGGATATCGACGTGAGACCTCATGCGGAAGAAATGATCCCATCCGTCGAGCATCTCTTGCGTAACAATGGGCGCCAACGGCTCAATCACGGCGCCGGCGAGCGCCAGATCGCGCGCGGCCGCCTCGATCGCCGCACGTACCTCAGCCGTCGGCGGCGCGCCGCAGCCGACGTCCAGCATCAATCCGATTTTCAAACCGCGCGGCGAGGCCGGCTTCACGCGCCAGTCGATATCCTGCCGCGGAAGATCCATGAAGTCGCGAACGTCGGGAGACGAGAGCACGCTCATCATCAAGGCGGCGTCGTCGACTGTCCGGGTCATCGGGCCGGCGACGCGGCCGAGAAAAGGCGGATCGATGGGAACGCGGCCTAGGCTCGGCTTCAGGGCGAAAATACCGCACCAGCCGGCCGGCAGGCGAACTGACCCGCCAATGTCGGTGCCAAGGTGCAAGGGTCCATAGCCGGCAGCGGCGCCGGCCCCGGCGCCAGCGGACGAACCGCCGGGATTGCGGCTCAAATCCCAAGGATTGCGCGTCAGCGGATGAAAGCTCGAGAGACCGGAAGACAACATGCCGTAGTCGGGCATAGTCGTTTTCGAGAAAATGACGGCTCCGGCTTCGCGCAGACGGGCGGGGGGCGGCGCGTCCGCGGCGGCGGGCGTGAGATCGGTGGCCGCCGTGCCGAGCGGCGTCGGCTCGCCTTTCGTGGCGAGATTGTCCTTAATCGTTGTCGGGACGCCGTCGAGCGGTCCGATCGGCTCGCCGCGCATCCAGCGCGCTTCCGACGCTTTGGCGTCATCGAGCGCGCGGTCGGGACTGAGAAGATAAGTCGCTTTGATATGCGGTTCGAAACGCTCGACGCGTTGAAGCACGTCCTTCATCGCTTCGAGAGGAGAAAGCGCGCGCGCTTGATAGGCGGCGAGGAGATCCACGGCCGAGAGTTTATGCGGAGTCATGGCGCAAAGCCTTCGTCGATCACGCGCTGCGGCGCTCTCGACGTTCCTTTTCTTGTTGTTGGAGCGCAAAGCGTCGTCGCGCTTTGCATACTTACGTTACGGAAACACCGTCGCGTCGCTTCAGCCGCGCGACGGCGCTTCGCACCTTACTGCTTCCAGGACATCGCCGAAAGATCGTTCACGAAAATCGGCGAATCTTTCCATAGTCCTTGTAAGTTCGCATTTTCGACATTGATCTGTTGAAGCTGGAAGAGGAAGGCGTTGAC